>DASTOI010000606.1:0-2444 GCA_035762585.1 Myxococcota bacterium | reverse complement strand
GTCCTCGACGAGCGCCCGTAGCAACTGGAGCTCGCCGCGGTGCGCGATCAGCGGCAGCATGATCTCGGGCAGCACGCGGCCGCGGCCCACGGAGACGTCGCACGCCGCCTCCATGATCGCGCGCACCTGCATCCGGTAGATCTCCGGAAACGAGATCCCGAGCCGGCAGCCGCGGTGGCCCAGCATGGGGTTGAATTCGGACAGGTCCTCCACCTTGGCGCGGAGCGCGGCCGCGTCGCGGCCGAGCGCCCGCGCCACCTCGGCGATCTCGGCGTCGCCGTGCGGCAGGAACTCGTGGAGCGGCGGATCGAGCAGCCGGATCGTGACCGGCAGGCCCGCCATCGCGCGGAAGATCTCCGCGAAGTCGCTGCGCTGCATCGGCAGCAGCTTGGCGAGCGCGCGCTCTCGCGCCGGGCCGTCGTTGGCGAGGATCATCTCCCTCACCACCAGGATGCGGTCGGGCTCGAAGAACATGTGCTCGGTGCGGCAGAGCCCGATGCCCTCGGCGCCGAACGTGCGCGCGAGCTTCGCGTCCGCCGGCGTGTCGGCATTCGTGCGCACCTTCACCGTGCGGATCGCGTCGGCCCAGCGCATCAGGTCCGAGAACGCGCCGCCGAGCTCGGGCGTCACGGTCGGCACCTCGCCGCGAAACACCTCGCCGGTCGCGCCGTCGAGCGTGATCCAGTCACCCGCGCGGAGCACGTGGCCGCCGACGCGCACTTCCCTCGCCGCCGCGTCGACGCGCAGCGCGCCGCAGCCCGCGACGCAGCATTTGCCCATGCCGCGGGCGACGACGGCCGCGTGGGAGTTGCTCACCAGGACGGGCGTCAGGCGGCTGGTGAATACGACGAAGTTCTTGTCGAGCTCGTCGCGAGCATCGACCTCGAAGTTGTAGACGACGGTCGGTTCGGCCTCCGCGACCTTCTTGATGCGGTGCGACCGAAGTGACGAGCCGAGCACGACGTCCAGCTCGCGTGCCGCATCGCCCGGACAAAGCGGTGCGATGTCCCGTCGGATCTTCGCCGCGCCGAACATGAGATTCCGTTTGGCGCCCTCCTTGACGCGCCCCATGAAGTCCACCTGGTCGCCGATGTCGGCGAACAAGCCGCGCACGCTCAAGCAGCGCGATTCGTAGAGCCGCGGCGGAATCACGGCGTGGACGCGCTGCGTGAAGGCGAGGATCTCCGCGACTTTGTCAGCGATCTGCACCGTCCAGTTCTCGCAGTTGCTCGTGATCTGCGGAACGATGCCGAGGCGCAAGCAGGCGAGAGCGATCCCGTCGAGCATCTGCGACTTCGCCCGGCCGACGCTGATCTGGATGCGGCAGCCGCTCGCCTCCTCGGCATACGTTCCATCGCCGTCGACGTAGCCGGCCAGGAAGCTGCGAAGCGCCGTTGCGTCCAGCGAGAGCACCCAGGATGCGAGGTTGTCACGGATCCAGGCGAGGCGTTCCGCTGGCGCACGTCCAAAGCAGATTCGGTCTTCGACGGAGCCGCGGATCTGGCGGCCTCTGAGCGAAGCCGTGGTCTCGCGCTGGCGCACGTACGAGAACGGGACGCCGAACGCGTCCATGAACGCGCGCTCGACTGCGGCGATGAAAGCTGCCTTCTCTCCCGTCGGCTTCTGGATGAAAGTGACGTAGCCCTTCGTCGGCGAGACGCGGACGTATCCATCCGACAGGATCGCGCCAGCCACGTAGGCGAGGGACGCCGAGGTTGCCGTCTCGCCGAACGCCGGGAGTTGGTCGACCGCGAGCACGAACTCCTGCCCGGCCAGCACATCGCGCAGCGGCTTCTTTGCGAGCGCGCGGTCGTGGAGGACCAACATCTTGTGGTCCTCGGTGATCCGCAGCGTGTTGTCGTTCACGCGACCCGTCTGCGACACCGACACCGTGATCGCTTCGGCGTTGCGCTTCCCGGCTGCGATCACCTCGCGCCACACGCTGCGCATCGAGGCGCTGTCGACCGAAAGGATTCGCAGCGTTCCACCGTCGTCGAGGTGCTTGAATGCAATCTCGGCGGTCATCAACCCGCGTTCCGTGAGAATTCGCGTCTCGCCCGCGATGCAGGTCATGCCCCCGCGCGCCGTGAGAATCCCCTCGGCCGCGTGCATGCCGTGAATGTCGTCGGGCGACGTCTCGACGCGAACGAGCACGACCTTCTCGCCGGCCTTCGCGCGCGATTCCGCTTCGTCTGCCGAGAGCACGATGCGCCCGACCGCCGCGCCCGGCGAAGCCGGCAACCCCTTCGCGATCAGCTCCTTCGCGGCGTTCGGGTCGAGCGTCGGGTGCAGCAGCTTCTCGAGCGAGTCCGGCGAGACGCGCAGCACCGCCGTCTCGCGCGAGATCAACGATTCCTTCGCCATGTCGACGGCGATCTTCACGGCGGCGCGCACGGTGCGTTTGCCGGTGCGGGTCTGCAGCATCCACAGCTTGCCGCGCTCGA
>DASTOI010000605.1:0-5297 GCA_035762585.1 Myxococcota bacterium | reverse complement strand
GGTCGAGGACGGCCTGTTGAGCGCGATCCGCCTCGGGCAGTTCGCGAGCGATACCGCGCGCGCGGTCGTCGATCTCGCGCGCTACGAGCGCCACCGGCTGTTCGCGCTGAGCGGGCCGGACCGGCTCGTGCTCGACGTGTTCGGACCGCGCGAGCCGCTCGCGCTCGATCCCGCGGCGGAGGTCGCGCGCCTCGAAGCGGAGGCGAAGCAGCGCCCGGCGGCTGCGCCCGTCAGTCCCGAGCGCAGGCTGCTGGTGGTGCTCGACCCCGGCCACGGCGGCGACGACCCCGGAACGTGCGGCACGCGCCGCGCGTGCGAGAAGGAGATCACGCTCGCGGTCGCGAGGAGCGCCCAGAAACGGCTCGCCGCGCGCGGCTTCGACGTGCTGCTGACGCGCGAGAGCGACCGAACGCTCACGCTCGAGGAGCGCACCGCGTTCGCCGAGGGCGCGAACGGCGATCTATTCGTCTCGATCCACGTGAACGCGGCCCCGCGGCCGCGCGTGCGCGGCATCGAGACTTATTACTTGGACGCGAACCACGAGCGCCACGCGCTCGCGGTCGCCGCGCGCGAGAGCGGCGTCGCTCCGGTGCAGCTCGATCCGCTCCAGCGCGTGCTCGCGGGCTTCAAGGTCGCGGAGGTCGGCTCGCGCTCGGCGGAGCTCGCGGCCGCGATCCACCGCGAGCTGATCGGCGGCGTCAAGCAGGCGTACGGGGCCGTCGAAGACCTCGGCGTGAAGCGCGGGCCCTTTCACGTGCTGTTTCTCTCGGACGCGCCCGCGGTGCTGGTCGAGATCGGCTTCCTCTCGAACCCCGTCGAGAACGCGCGCCTGCGCAGCCCGCTCTACCGCGAGGTGATCGCCGAGCAACTCGCGCGCGGCCTCTCGAGCTACCGGCGCGAGCGCGCGGAGCAAATCGCGGGCGTTCCGCGGCGTTCGGCTTCCGCGCGAGTCTCGCGGTGAGCGCGGCGCCGGAGATCGACGGCTTCGTCGGCATCGCGCGGCCGGGCGAAGAGGCAGCCGGGCCCGAGCTCTCGGCGGGCGCGAAGCGATACACCGCGGCGCTGCGCGCGCATCTCGCGTACCTGCAGCGCGAGGGGGCGACCGGCGCGGCGGTGAACGCGGCGAACTCCGACGGCCTCGATCGGCTGATCCGCCGGCTCTACGACGTCGCCGCGTCGGCTCATTATGCGCGCCATGGCGCGACCACGAAGCGCGTCGCGCTCGTGGCGGTCGGCGGCTACGCGCGGCGCGAGATGTCGATCGGCTCGGACGTCGACCTGCTCGTGCTCGAGGACGAGGGCGCGGAGGATCTCTCGGCGCACATCGCGCAGAGCGTGCAGACCGCGCTCTGGGACGCCGGCCTGCAAGTGGGCGCCGCGGTGCGCACCGCCGGCGATTCCGTCTCGCTCGCGCAGAGCGATGTCGCGACCCAGACCGCGCTGCTCGCGGCGCGCTTTCTCGCCGGCGACGCGACGCTGTTTCACGAGCTGATGCGCGCGGTGCGCGAGCGCGCGATCCCGGAGCTCGCGGAGTTCGCCGAGCGCCAGCTCGCGGCGCTGCGCGAGCGCCACCTGCGCATGGGCGAATCTCTCTATCTGCTGCAGCCCAACCTCAAGGAAGGCGCGGGCGGCCTGCGCGACTACCACACCGCTTATTGGGTGGCGCGCGCGTGCGAGCGCGATTTCCGCGATCTGCCCGATCTGCTCTACGTCGGCTTCCTCACCGAGAGCGAGCTGCGCGAGTACCAGCACGCGCTCGGCTTCCTCTGGCGCGTGCGCAACGCGCTGCACCTCGAGACGAAGCGCAAGACCGACCAGATGAGCTTCGAGCTGCAGGAGCGCCTCGCGGGCAAGCTCGGCTTCGAGCCCGATCTGGTGTCGGGCGAGCTGCCGGTCGAACGCTTCATGCGCGAGTACTACCGCTGCGCGCGCGGGGTCCAGACGCTCTCCGAGATCGTGATCGAGCAGTGCCTCGCGCGCGTGCGGCCGCGGCCGCCCTCGACGAGCGTGCTCGTCGAAGAGGGGTTCCGGATCGCGGACGGCCAGCTCGAGATTCCGCATGCGGCGCTCCTGCGCGAGAAGCCGCTGCGCTTGTTGCTGGCGTTCGCGGTCGCGCAGCGCCACGACGTGCCGCTCTCGCGCGCCGCGCGCCGCACGCTGCGCGAGCACCTGCATCTCGTCGGGGAGGCGCTGCGCAGCGACCCGGCCGCGACGGAGGTGTTCGTCGGCATCCTCGCGTCGCCGCGCCGCGTGATGCGCAGCTTGATGGCGATGAACGAGACGGGATTGTTAGGGCGCTACCTCCCGGAGTGGGACCACATCGTCTGCCGCTGGCAGCACGTCGTCTATCACACCTACACCGTCGACGTGCACTCGATCTTCCTGGTCGAGGAGCTGCGGCGGCTCTGGCAGGGCAAGTACAAGGCGCTGGTGGAGGACCTCAGCGAGCTCGTCCACACGACGGAAGATCTGCCGATGGTCTATCTCGGCTGCCTGCTGCACGACATCGGCAAAGGCTTCGGCGGCGATCACTCGGCGATCGGCGCGGAGCTCGGCGAGAAGTGCCTCGAGAGACTGCAGCTCGATCCCGAGCGCGCCGCGCGCGCGAACTTCATCATCCGCCATCACTTGTTGATGTCGCACGTCGCGCAGCGGCGCGATCTCTCCGACCCGAAGGTGATCGTCGAGTTCGCGCAGCAGTGCGGCGACCGCAAGAACCTCCACAACCTGTACCTCGCGACGTTCGCGGACATGCGCGCGAGCTCGAAGTCGGCATGGACCGAGTGGCGCGCGGAGCTCTTGCGCGAGCTGTTCGAGCGCACTGCAGAGTTCCTCGAGGCAGGCGGCGAGAATCAGGAGCTCGCGCTCGAGCTGATCGAGGGGCGAATCGAGCAGCGCATGGCGACGGCGCGCGAGGAGCTCTCGGCGATGGGCGTCGCGAACGCGCGCATCGACGCGTTCTTCGAGATGATGCCGAGGCGCTACTTCGTCTCGCACACGCCGCCGCAGATCGCGCGCCATGCGCACGCGCTGCTCGCGTTCGATCCGGAGAAGCAGCGCGTCGCGAAGACGGTGCGCGACATGCGCGCCGGCTTCAGCGAGCTGATCGTGTGCGCGCGCGATCAGCACGGGCTCTACGCCGACGTCGCCGGATGTATTACGGCCGCGGGCGTGAACATCCTCGGCTCGAACGTCTACACGACGCGCAACGGGCTCGCGCTCGAGGTCTACCGCGTCGGCACGCCGGAGGGCGACGAGGAGCTGCGCGCCGCGCGCTGGGCGCGCTTCGAGGCGTCGCTCGGGCTCGTGCTCACGGGCGAGCAGACCGTCGCCGAGCTGATCGCGAAGCAAGAGCGCCCGCGCGGCGCCGGGCGGCGCATCGCGTCGCACACGCCGCCGAGCGTCGCGATCCGCAACGACGTCTCCGATCTCTTCACGGTGATCGACGTCAACGCCGATGATCGCCTCGGCCTGCTCTACGACCTGACGCGCACGCTGACCGCGCACGAGCTCGAGATCTACGTGTCGAAGGCGACGACCGTGCTCGACCAAGCCGCCGACAGCTTCTACGTGCGGAGCACGGATCAGAAGCGCCTGCTCGATGCCGACGCGATCGAGCGGCTGCGCCGCGACCTGGTCGCGGTCGTCGGCGGCGACCCCGACGCGCCGCTGCACGCCCATGCGTGACGCATTCGGTGACGCGGTGGACGCGTTCCTGCGCCACGGCGCGCTCGAGCGCGGCCTCGCGCCGAAGACGACGCTCGCGTACGGCGCCGATCTCGCGCGCTTCGCGGACTTCCTCGAGCGCGAGGGTGTCGCGTCGCCGCGCGCGCTCGCGCGCGAGCACGTGAGTGGATTTCTCGCGTCACTCGAGGCGCAGGGCCTCGGCGCGCGCTCGCGTGCGCGCATGCTGGTCTCGGTGCGGCGCTTCGCGCAGTACCTCGTGACGACCGGGCGCTGCTCGCGCGACGCGAGCGAGGGCGTCTCCGCGCCGAAGCTGCCGCGCCAGCTGCCGCGCACGCTGCGCCCTGATGAGAGCGCGGCGTTGATCGAGGCCGCAGCGCCGGATGGCGCGCTCGGCCTGCGCGACCGCGCGATGCTCGAGGTGCTCTACGGCTCGGGGCTGCGCGTCTCCGAGCTCGTGTCGCTCTCGCTCAGCGCGCTCGACCGGCGCGCGGGCGTGCTGCGCGTGCTCGGCAAGGGCCGCAAGGAGCGGCTCGTGCCGGCGAGCGAGCCCGCGCTCGATGCGCTCGAGGTCTACCTGCGCGAGGGCCGGCCGACGCTGCTCGCGAAGGCGCGCCGCAAGAGCGATGCCGTGTTCGTGACCGCGCGCGGCGGCGCGATGACGCGGCAGAACTTCTTCGCGCGGCTGCGCGCGCTCGCGCTGCGAGCGGGCATCGCGCCCGAGCGCGTCTCGCCGCACGTGCTGCGCCACGCGTTCGCGACCGACCTGCTCGAAGGCGGCGCCGACCTGCGCGCGGTGCAGTCGATGCTCGGACACGCGGATCTCGCGACCACGCAGATCTACACGCACGTGACGCGGGGCCGCATGCGCGAGCTCGTGGAGACCCATCACCCGCGCGGCGCCGGGCGCGCGCGGCCGCCGCTCGGATCGCGCGCCTAATGGCCGAGCGGCGCCCGAAGACGCGCGCCGAGCCGAGCAGCGCCGCGAGCCCGACCGCCGCCGGCGCGCTCGCCGCGCTCCCCGAGGCGACGCGCGCGCGCGTGCAGCGCCTCGCGAGCGCGGCGCGCGAGCGCGGCCTCGCGCTCTACCTCGTCGGCGGGCCGGTGCGCGATCTCGTGCTCGGACGGCCCCTGCGCGACGCCGATCTCACGGTGGCCGCGCCGAACGACGGCGTTCCCGGCGCAGCGACCGAGACGCTCGCGCGCGCCGCGGCGCTCGCGGGCGATCGCGTGATCGCGCACGGCCGCTTCGGCACCGTGCGCATCGAGCTTGCCGAGGGCGGGGCGATCGATCTCGCGACGCTGCGCAGCGAGACGTACGCGGCGCCCGGCGCGCTGCCGAGCGTCGCGGCGGGCACGCTGGAGCAGGATCTCCGGCGGCGCGATTTCACGCTGAACGCGCTCGCGCTCCCGCTGACCGCGGCGCCAGGGGCCGCGAGCGCGCTGATCGATCCGGGCGGCGGCATCGCGGACCTCGCAGCCGGCGAGCTGCGCGTGTTCCACGCCGCGAGCTTTCGCGACGACCCGACGCGCGCGTTCCGCGCCGCCCGCTTCGCGGCGCGCTTCGGCTTCACGCTCGCGCGCGAGTCGCGCTCCGCGCTGCGCAGCGCACT
>DASTOI010000604.1:0-5126 GCA_035762585.1 Myxococcota bacterium | reverse complement strand
CGGCGGCGTCCGCGATCGCGGCGAGCGCCTCGGGCTCCGCGACGAGCTGGCCGCCGAGGCCGCGTTCGGGATCGGCGAGCGCGCGCTGCAGCAGCGCGAGCAGGTCGTTGGTGCCGAGCGAGCGCAGCGTGAAGACGCGGCAGCGCGAGAGCAGCGGGCCGACGACCTCGAACGACGGGTTCTCGGTGGTCGCGCCGATCAGCGTGATCACGCCCGACTCGACGTGCGGGAGCAGCGCGTCCTGCTGCGCGCGGTTGAAGCGGTGAATCTCGTCGAGGAAGAGCACGGTGCGCTCGCCCGTGCGGCGCGCGCGCTCGGCCTCGGCGATCACGTCGCGCACGTCCTTCACGCCGGCCGTAACGGCCGAGAGCGCGACGAAGCGCGCGGCGCGGCCCGGCGCGGCCTGCGCGACGAGGCGCGCGAGCGTGGTCTTGCCGGTGCCCGGCGGACCCCAGAGCAGGAGCGACGGCAGCGTGCCCGCGCCGATCAGCGCGCGCAGCGGCGCGCCGGGCGCGACGAGATGCGGCTGCCCGGCGATCTCGTCGAGCGTGCGCGGGCGCATGCGCTCGGCGAGCGGCGCGCCGGGCGCGGCGCGCACGGCCGGCGCACGCGGCGCCAGAGGGGCAGCCTGCTCGAACAGGTCCGGCGTGTCGTCGCCCCGCGGCATCCGCGCACGATACAGCGTGGGGTCTGACCCCTTTCTGTGTCATGCGACGAAAGCGTTCGGGTGCGTCGCGTGAACGCGCGTCCCGCTTGCGCGGCGTAGGCGCTGCGGCAACGCTCCGCCGCCATGTCGTCCTCGCGCCCGCCGGTGCATCGCGTCGGGATCTGCGCGAAGCCGCGCTCGGCGCCCGCGCAGGCGGCGGCGCGCGAGCTCGCGGAATGGCTCGCGTCGCGCGGCGTCGAGGTGCTTCGCGACGACACCCTCGGCGCCGGCGGCCAGGAGCGCCGCGCGCTCGCCGAGAAGGCCGATCTGCTCGTCGTGCTCGGCGGCGACGGCACGCTGCTCTCGGTCGCGCGCGAGGTCGGCTCGCGCGCGGTCCCGATCCTCGGCGTGAACCTCGGCACGCTCGGATTCCTCGCCGAGTTCGCGCCGAGCGAGGAGCGCGAGGTGCTCGGCCGCGTGCTGAGCGGCGACTACACGACGGTCACGCGCATGCGCCTGCTCGTGCGCGCGCTGCGCGGCGGCCGCGAGTTGTTCCGCTCGAACGCGCTGAACGACGCCGTGCTCGCGCGCACCGACCTCTCGCGCATGATCGACCTCGAGGCGGAGGCCGACGGCGTGCCGGTCACGACCTATCACGGCGACGGCCTGATCGTCGCGACGCCCACCGGCTCCACCGCGTACACGCTCTCCGCCGGCGGCCCGATTCTGATGCCCGGCGCGCGCGTGTTCGTGCTGACGCCGATCTGCCCGCACGAGCTCGCGCAGCGCCCGCTCGTGCTCGCCGACACCACGAAGCTCGCGATCACGGTGCATCCGCGCGATGGCGGCGCCCACCTCACCGTGGACGGCCAGCTCGGCCTCGCGCTCGAAGCGGGCGATCGGATCGAGATCGCAGCCTCCGAGCATCCCGCGCACTTCATCGCGTCACCGTTCCGCTCGCGCTTCGACGTGCTGCGGACGAAGCTCGGCTGGGGCGCGGGCGCGTGATCGAACGCCTGCGCATCTCGCAGCTCGCGCTCGTCGACGAGCTCGAGATCGAGTTCGGGCGCGGGCTGAACGTGCTGACCGGTGAGACCGGCGCGGGCAAGTCGATCGTGCTCTCGGCGCTCGGCCTGCTCGCCGGCGCGCGCCCGAAGCCGGGCAGCGTGCGCGACGGCGCCGACGGCGCCGTGGTCGAGGCGGTGTTCCGCACCGAGCAGCTGCCCGCGCTGCGCGCGGCGCTCGAAGCGCGCGGGCTCGCGGACGAGAGCGGCGAGCTGATCGTGCGCCGCACGCTCGCGGCCGACGGCCGCAGCCGCGCGTGGGTAGGCGGCTCGCTCGTCCCGATCGCGACGCTCGCGGAGCTGTTCGAGGCGCAGCTCGAGATCTCGAGCCAGCACGGCTCGCAGGCGCTGCTGCGCGGCGAGACGCAGGGCTTGTTACTGGACGCGTTCGGCGAGCTGCTCGATCTGCGCGCGCTCGTCGAGCGCGGCGTGCGCGAGCTGCGTGAGCGCGAGGCCGAGATCGCACGGCTGCGCGCCGAGGCCGAGGAGCGCGCGCGCCGCGCCGATTATCTCGCGTTCCAAGTGCGCGAGATCGACGAGGTCGGCGTCGAGCCCGCCGCGGTCGCCGCGCTGGAGCGCGATCACGCGCGGCTCGTGCACGCCGAGCGGCTGCGCGAGGACGCCGCGCGCGCGGCGCACGCGCTCACGGGCGACCCCGCGCAGGGCGACGCGCCCGCCGCCGCCGATCTCGCGAGCGACGCCGAACGCTCGATCGCCGCGCTCGCAAAGCTCGACGCCGGCCTGACGCCGCTCGCGGAGCGCCTCGCGGCGTTGCGCGCGGAGGCGCAGGACGTCGCGCGCGAGCTCGATCGCTACGCGGCCGCGATCGACGTCGATCCCGAGCAGCTCGCCGCGCTCGACGAGCGCATTCGCGCGCTCGAGAAGCTGCGACGCAAGTACGGGCGCAGCGCGGAGGAGATCGTGCAGCACCGCGAGCGCGCCGCCGTCGAGCTCGCCGCGCTCGCCGGGAGCGACGATCGCATGCGCAAGCTCGAAGCCGAGCGCGCCGCCGCCGAGCAGGCGCTCGCGCGCGAGGTCGCGAAGCTGAGCGCCGGCCGCGCGAAGGCAGCGAAGGCGCTCGCGCGCGAGGCCCAGCGCGCAATCCGCGAGCTCGCGCTGCCGGGCGCGCGCTTCGAGGTGGCGCTGACACCCGTGCCGGGCGGCCTCGGCGCGAGCGGCGCCGAGAGCGCAGAGCTCCTGTTCAGCGCGAACGCCGGCGAGGCGCTTCGGCCGCTGCGCTCGGTCGCATCTGGCGGCGAGCTGTCGCGCGTGTTCCTCGCGCTGAAGAACACGCTGCGTCGGGCGAGCGCCGGCATGGTGCTCGTGTTCGACGAGGTGGACGCGGGCGTCGGCGGCGCCGTCGCGGAGCGCGTCGGCGCGACGCTCGCCTCCCTCGCGAGCCAGCATCAGGTGCTGTGCATCACGCATCTCCCGCAGATCGCGGCGCACGCAGACGCCCACTTCGCAGTGCGAAAACGCGAGGCGGCGGGCCGGACCGTGACGGGAGTCGAGCCGCTCGGCGCCGCCGAGCGCGTCGACGAGATCGCGCGGATGGCGGGCGGCGAGCGAGTCACCGAAGCGACGCGGAAGCATGCGCGCGCGCTGCTCATGGCCGCCCGCGGGGGAAAATCGGGGAAGCCAATCTTATAAGGGCCGCCAATCCCCGCGGGACTTCTGGGAGCCTTCCGCGCGTCCGCGACCAGGAGGCAGCTCGCTCGCACGGCCCGACCGGTCGGGATCAAGTCTCGAGCCTCCGGCTCCGATCCAGCTCGACACGTGTAGGGGTGCCCCCAGTGACTCAAGTCACGCTGGCAGCCCGAACCGCGGTCGATGCAGCAGTCGGGACGGGGCGCGCATGTCAGCCGAAGCACTTCAGAAGCCCACAGTCGTGGTGCCCTCGGGCGCCTCGATCGAAGTGCTTCGGGGCTTCTACGCGGGCCTCGAGCTGGCCGTCGACCGCGAATGGTTCGTGATCGGTCGGGGGCGCGGCGCCGACGGCATCCTCGCCGACGCGACGATCAGCCGCGCTCACGCCGCGATCGGCTACGACGTCGCCGAAGGGTTCTTCGTGCAAGACCTCGGCAGCACGAACGGAACGCTGCTGAACGGGGAGCGCCAGAAACGGGGCGCGCTGCGCGACGGCGATCAAATCCAGATCGGCAAGCTGCTGCTGCGCGTGTCGCTGCCGAGCGCCGGAGCGCGCCGATGAAGGACGCGCAGCGCGACCTCACGCTGCTCGTGATGGCGGGCGAGACGTCGCCGGTGCGCCGGCTTCGCATTCGCCGCGCATGGTTCAAGCAGGGCGCGATCGGCGCCGCGGTCGCGTTCGCGTTGTTCAGCCTCGCGAGCGTCGACTACATCCGACTGCGCATCGATGCGACCGACGTCGAACGCATGCGCGCCGAGACGAAGCGCCAGCGCGAAGAGATCGACGCGCTGAAGGGTGACCTCGGCGGCATCGCGCAGCAGTTCGAGGAGATCCGCGAGCTCGAGCGCAAGGTGCGGGTGATCGCGAATCTGCCCGCCGGCGTGCGCGAAGCGCGCGTGCCGAGCGACGCGGGGCAGGGCGGCGCAGAAGACACGGACGGTGCGAACGACGCATCGAACGAGGCCGCCCCGCCGGCGGCGCCCGACACGGACGCCGCGGAGCACATCGAGCAGGCAGCGCCGCCTGATGAAGAGCTGAGCGCGGCGATCAGTCGCATCGAGCGACGCGCGCGCCGGCTGAGCACGCTGCTTCCCGAGCGCCGCGCGAGCCTCGAATCGCTCGTCGCGGGCCTCGAGGATCGCCGCGAGCAGCTCGCCGCGACGCCGTCGATCTGGCCGACGACCGGATACGTGACGTCCGGCTATGGCTTCCGCACGTCGCCGTTCACCGGCCGGCGCCAATTCCACGCCGGCATCGACATCGCGGCGGATTTCGGCACGCCGATCGTCGCGCCGGCGAGCGGGCGCGTCGTCTTCGCCGGCCGCCGCGGCGCGTTCGGCCGCATCGTCGAGATCGATCACGGCTTCGGGGTGCGCACGATCTACGCTCACACCGACGAGGTCTACGTGCGCGTCGGCCAGCGTGTCGAGCGCGGGACGCGGATCGCAGCGGTCGGCAGCTCCGGCCGCAGCACCGGCCCCCACGTGCACTATCAGGTGAAGGCCGCCGGCCGTACCGTGAACCCGAGCGATTACATCTTCGAGTAAGGCACGTCTTTTTTTGACTTTGTCCGCGCCGATCGCCACCGAGGCTGACGCGAGTCGAAGCAGGGGCGCGGAGGAATTGAGGTCTCGCCCGCTCGGCCTCATCGCTCGATCTGCCGGCTAGTATGCGCGCCTTCCCGCCCCTGACCGAGGAATGGTGCGCCGATGCCGAGCCTTTGGAACCGCCTCGTCGGCGCGATCGGCACGAAGAACGACCGAGAGCT
>DASTOI010000603.1:0-6400 GCA_035762585.1 Myxococcota bacterium | reverse complement strand
AGGTCGCCTCCGCGGGAACCTGCATCTAGCGCCTCGAAGCGGCGGTCGCTGCGCACGCGCGCCGCGCGCTCCGGCGCCGCCGGCTCGCGTGGGCGCTGCTCTACGAGCCCGTCGATCCGCTCGTGGACGAAGAGCGCCTCGTGTTTCGCCGCACGTACTGCCGGCACATGGCCGGGCTGCTCCGGCAAGCGATCGCCGCCGGCGAGATTCCGGACCAGGACGCCGAGCTGAACGCGGCGGCGCTGGTCGGAGCGATCTCCGAGGCGCTGGTCGGGCCGCTCTCGCCGGTCGCGGGAAGAATTACGGCGCGCGAGGAGCTGATCGCGAAGCTCGTGCACTTCTGCCGGCGCAGCATCGGCGCGCCCGAGGCGACCGCGCTGCGCAGCGTGGCGAAGCTGCGCGCGGCCGGTCGCGCCTAGGAGACCGACTCAGGATGCGCGATCGACGCGCGCCGAGGGTCCAACCAACGCGGAGGCCACTGTTCGACTCCGCTCGGCTCCGAAGACTGCGACCCGCGAGGGGAACCCTCGCGGGGCCTCGCTGCGCGCTTCGCTTGCTAGCGCATCGCGGATAGCGGCGGCGCGACCACGACGACGCTGTATCCGATCGCGCTCTCGCTGCCGGCGTTGCGGTAGGAGTGGCGCTGATCGCCGCGGAACACGACCACGTCCCCGGCCTCGAGCGCATACGTCTCGCCCTCGGTCGTGAGCGCGATGCGGCCGCGTTCGCACGCGAGGTACTCGCGCGTGCCGGGCGTGTGCGGAATGCCGTTCAGCACCGCACCGCGCGGTAGCTCGAGCCGCTCGATCGCAGCGCCGGGGATCTTCTCCGGCAAGAGGTCGCGCACGAGCGCGGCGCCGCGCCGGCGCTCGCGCAGCGCGTCCGCGCGGTAGAGGCGCCCCGTCTCGCGCGGAGGGCCGAGCAGCTCGTCGAGCGGCACCTGCAGCGCGGCGGCCGCGCGCAGCAGCACGTGGATCGTCGGATTCGCGCTGCCGGACTCGAGCGTGGTCCAGGTCGGGCGAGGCAGGCCGGCGAGCTTCGCCGCCTGCGCCTGCGTGAGCGCGCGCGCCTCGCGCAGCTGGCGCAGATTGGCGGCGAGGCGCGGCGCGATCTCGGAGGGCATGACGGCACGATAGCCGCGCGTCGGTATATCGTCCGCGTGGCTACGAAATCAGCCAACGCGAGCATCCTTTGCGAATGCTGATCGGTCTCCTTCTCGCCGTCTCGCTGCGCGCCGCCCACGATCTGGTGGGTACGGGAATCCTGCCCGCGCTCGTCCGCGATCTCGGCGGCGAGCGACTTGCGGGCGGCTTCTTCGCAGCGTTCAGCTTCGCGGCGGCGCTCGGCATTCTGGCGGGCGGCGCCGCGGCGGATCGCTTCGGCCCCGCGCGTACGTTCGCGGCCGGCCTCGCCGGCTTCGCGCTCGGCATGCTGGGCACCGGCTTCGCGCCGCACATGCACGCGGTCGTCGCCGCGCGCGCGGTCGAGGGCTTCTTCGCCGGCATGTTCTCGTGCGTCGTGAGCGCGGTCGTGATGCGTGCGTACGACGACGCAGCGCGGCCGCGCGTGCTCGCGTGGCTGTCGGCCGCGTGGGTCGTGCCCGGGCTGCTCGCGCCGGTGGGCGCGGTGAGCGCCGCGGCCCGGCTCGGCTGGCGCGCGGTCTTCCTCGGCCTCGTGCCGCTCGTCGGCGTCGCGGCTGCGCTCGCGCTGCCGCGCTTGTTGCGGCTCGGCGGCGCACGCAACGGCGCGGGCGCGCGATCGCGCTTCGGCGTTCTGGCCGACGCGTCGCTGCGCGCCGCGCTCGCGACGCGCGCGCTCGTCGTGATCGCGTTCTTCGGCGTCGAGGCGTTCATGCCGCTCGCGCTCGAGCGCGTGCTCGGCGCGAGCAAGCCGCAGCAGGCGCTGTTGCTGACGCTCTCCGCGCTGTTCTGGACCGGCGGCGCGTTCGCTCAGGCGCGCTGGAACGCGCGCTTCTCTCCGCTCGCGTTCGCGCGCATCGGCGGCGCGCTGCTCGTCGGCGGCATCGCGATCGCCGTTTCGTCGCTCGCGGGCGTGATCTCGCTCGGCGTCGCGCTCGCCGCGTGGGCGATCGCCGGGCTCGGAATGGGAATCGCGTATCAGACCGCGACCGCCGCCGCGATGCGCACCGCCGACGCCGGGACCGAGGGCGCGACCGGCGCCGCGCTCGGGATCACCGACGCGCTCGCGATCGCCCTGAGCACCGGGGCTTGCGGCGCATTCCTCGCGCGCGAGCCGCTCGCGTTCGGAATCGCGCCAGCCTCGCTGATCACCGGCTTCGCGCTCGCGACGGTCCTCGGCGTCGCGAGCCTCTGGACCGCGCAGCGCTTGCGGCCGGGCGAGCGCTCCGCGCGCGCGGCGGCGGCCGCCTAGCGTTGGGGGCCGAGCGCCCGTCGCGGCCCGAAGTAGTCGCGCGATTCGACGATCTCGCCGCCGCGAACGCGGAGGACGAAGAGCGCGCCGACCTCGAAGCCGGCGCCCTGGCGATCGTGACCGCGATACGTGAGCTCGCCGATCACCACTTCGGGGTCGCGCGTCTCGTGCACGGTCACGTCCTCGGCCTTCATCGTGATGCCGGCCTTGCCGGCGTTCCGGAAGTGCTCGCGCAGCTGATCGCGTCCGACCAAGTGCGCCGATGCGTCGGTCGCGAATGGATGACGGACCGAGGCGTCGATCGCGTACAGGTCGGGCAGCTCCTCCCAGCGCTGGGCTCCGACGCCGTCGATCAACGCGAGAAACGCCTCGCGCGGCTTGCGGACGTGGCTCACATCTGCTCCCGTCGTTCCCTAACAGTCAACCGGCAGCTCGAGATGGCGCTCGTAGACGAGATCGCGGTGCGCGAGCAGCACGGGGTCGAGCGCGGCGGCGAGGATCGGATCGCGCGCGGTGTACATCTCGCGCTGGCCGGGCGGCATCGGGCACTGCGCCTCGGGCAGCGGCTGCAGCATCACCGCGAACGTCGCCCAATAGAGGTCGGCGACCGTGAGCGAATCTCCCAACAAGTAGTCGCTGCCGCGCGCGCGCTGCGCGTGCAGGCGCTGCGCGAGCATGCGCATGATCTCGGCGCAGCGCTCGGCGGCGCGCGCGGGCGGGAAGTCGGGCGAGCCGTAGCGGGCGCTCAGCTCGGCGACGAGCTGCTTCAGCTGCGGCAGCGCTCGGTCGTCCGCCCGTAACAACATCAGCCGCCGGCACCAGCCGAAGCCGAGCTCGCCGGCGATCTCGTTCGCGAGCCCGAGGCACAGCGCGCGCTGCTCCGGATCGCTCGGCAAGAGCGGCGGATTCGGCGCGAGGCGCTCCGCCAGAAACAGGATCGCGTGGCGCTCGCTGCGCGGGCGCTCGTCCTCGTACATCGCGGTCGGCGCGTTCGCGGCGCCGGTCCAGCGGATCAGCTCCGCGTCGTTCTCGCCCGCGATCTGCGCGACCTTCGCGTACGGAATCTTCTTCACGTGCAGGATCGCCTTCGCGGCCTCGCCCCACGGACCGGGCACGCCGCGCGTCAGCACGAGCCGCAGCCCGCGCATGGGGATCGCTTCCGACACGGTCAGGTAATGAGCCACTTCTTTCGATCTCCGCTCGCCTTCGGCTCGCCGCGCGCGGCCTGCACCGCTTCGCGGTGCTGGGCCGCTTGCTGGAACACTCATCTCTGCGATTTCGCCCGCTCGGCGGTTCCGCCTGGTTCCGCCGACGAGCCGCGCATCGTATCTCGCCGCGCGGTAGCGTCGGCCGCCTCAGCGAGGAGAAATCGCGATGGCGCTCGATCCGACGATCAAGCTCTTGCTCGATGCGATGGCGGCGGCGGGTGGGCCCGCGCTCGGAACGCAGTCGGTCGCCGAGACGCGGACGCTGTTCGACAACATGCCGCTGCCGCGGAAGCAGATCGAGCTCGCGCGCATCGAGAACCGGAAGATCCCGGGCCCGGCGGGCGAGATCCCGGTCCGCATCTATCAGCCGCACGGCGCGGGTGTGAAGCCGGTGCTGGTCTATCTGCACGGCGGCGGCTGGGTGATCGGCTCGCTCGACTCGTACGACGCGACCTGCCGCGAGCTCGCCGAGGGCGCGGGCTGCGTCGTGGTCTCGGTCGACTATCGGCTCGCGCCCGAGCACGGCTATCCGGCCGCGCCGGAAGATTGTTACGCCGCGGTGCAGTGGGTCGCGGCGAACGCCGCGACCCTCGGCGCGGACGCGACGCAGCTCGCGGTCGGCGGCGACAGCGCTGGCGGGAACCTCTCCGCGGTCGTCTCGCAGATGGCGCGCGACAAGGGCGGCCCGGCGATCCGTTTCCAGCTGCTGATCTACCCGGTGACCGACGCCGATTTCACGCGCCGCTCCTACGTCGACAATGCCGAGGGATACCTGCTCACGACCGCGGCGATGCACTGGTTCTGGGACCACTACCTCCCGGCGAAGCCGCAGCGCGCGGAGCCCTACGCCTCGCCGCTGCGCGCGTCGGATCTGTCGGGCCTACCGCCCGCGTGGGTGTGCACCGCCGAGTTCGACCCGCTGCGCGACGAGGGCGAGGCCTACGCGCAGCGCCTCCAGCAAGCGGGCGTCTCCACGACGCTCACGCGCTTCGACGGCTTGATCCACGGCTTCATCGCGATGGGCGTCGCAGCGCCGAAGGCGCAGGCAGCGGTCGACGAGGCGGTGGCGGCGCTGAAGAAAGGATTGGGCGGGTGAGGGCGAGCCCCGCGCGGATGGCGCGGTCCGCGCGAGAGCGCGTGGGCCGTCAAGCCGCGCGCCGGGGCTACCGATTCAGCGCGCCATGGCTGCGCCGCGCCACGATCTCGACGAGTCGCTGCTGTCTGCGCTCGCGGAGCGGCGGCTCGCGTTGCGCGTCCCGCTCGAGATCCGCGTCTCGCTCTGGGATCGCCTGCGCCTGCGCTCGGGCCAGATGCTCGATCTCTCGCTCTCGGGCGCGCGCGTTCGCTTCGCCGAACCGGTGACCGCGGACCGCAGGCCGTGGCTCTGGATTCCGGCGGGGCTCGGCGGCCGCTTCCCCCACCCGATCGCGGCCGAGGTCGCGTGGACCGACGCGCTGGCGGGCGCGCCGACCGGTCACTGTCAGGTCGGGCTGCGCTTCACGCGCTTCCCGTGGTCGGGGCAGGCGCGCGTGCGGCGCGTGCTCTACGAGATGATCGCGAGCGCCGCGCGCGCCACCGAAGTGCCGCCACCGCCCGAGCGCCGCGGCGGCGAGCGCGTCGCGTACGACCGGCGCGTGATCGCGCGCGGCGCCGGGACGCCGCTCGTGCTGCTCGGCCGCGATCTCTCGGCGGGCGGGATGTGCGTCGAGACGAGCCGCGCGCTCGCGATCGGCGATCCGCTCCAGCTCGCGCTCCACGCGGGCGGCGAGACGCCGCTCGTCGTGCAGGCCGTCGTCGTGCGCAGCGTCGGCGAGGGCGCGTGGGCGCTCGCGTTTCGCGCGCTCGGCCCGACGCAGCGCGACCGGCTCGACGAAATCCTGCGCGAGCAGGCGGGCCCGCAGGCGAGCTCGCGGTCACTGCTGGTGTCCGAGGTCGGCTCCGCGAGCTGAGCTCTCTTGCCAGCGCAGTTAGCGGAACAAGCGCGAGATCGAGCTGCCGTCGTGGATCGCGCGGATCGCGTCGGCGAACAGCCGCGCGACCGAGAGCACCTGCACCTTGTCGATGCGCTTCTCGGGCGGGAGCGGCAGGGAGTCGGTCACGATCAGCGACTTCAGCGGCGAGGCCTCGAGGCGCGGGATCGCCTTGCCCGACAGCACGCCGTGCACGCACGCGGCCTCGACCGAGAGCGCGCCGCGCTGCAGCACGAACTGCGTCGCCTCCATCAGCGTGCCGCCGGTCGCGATCTCGTCGTCGATGATCAGCGCGTGCTTGCCCTCGACCTCGCCGATCAGGTTCGTCGCGCGCGCGTTGTCGTCGTCGCCGTAGCGGCGCTTGTCGACGATCGCGATCGGCAGGTTCAAGCGATTCGCGTAGGCGCCGATCTCCTTCGACTCGCCGACGTCGCCGGCCACGAGCACGTAGTTGGAGAGATCGCGCGTCGAGCGCAGGTGGTCGCACAGGATCGGCGCCGCGTTCAGCTGATCCGTCGGCATGCGGAAGAAGCCCTGCACCTGCGGCGAGTGGAGATCCATCGTGAGCACGCGGTCGGCGCCGGCGGTCTCTAACAAGTCGGCCATCAGCCGCGCGGTGATCGAGATGCGCGGGCGGTCCTTCTTGTCCGAGCGCGTGTAGGGGAAGTAGGGCAGCACCGCGGTGATGCGGCCCGCGCTCGCGTGCTTCAGCGCGTCGATCGTGATCAGCAGCTCCACGCTGCCGTCGGAGACCGGCGCGCACGAGGGCTGGATCACGAACACGTCGGCCTCGCGCACGTTCTCCTCGATCTGCACGAGCATGTTCTCGTT
>DASTOI010000602.1:0-5847 GCA_035762585.1 Myxococcota bacterium | reverse complement strand
GCGCACGGCGTCGCGCACCGCTGCCGCCGCCCGTGCGTGGCCCAGGCTGTGCTCGAGCAGCAGTGCCACGGAGAGGATCGCGGCGAGCGGGTTCGCGACGTCCTGGCCCGCGATGTCGGGCGCCGAGCCGTGCACCGGCTCGTAGAGGCCGATGCCGCCCGCGCCGAGGCTCGCGGAGGGCAGCATGCCGAGCGAGCCGGTGATCATCGCGGCCTCGTCGGAGAGGATGTCGCCGAACAGGTTCTCGGTGACGAGCACGTCGAAGCGGCGCGGCTCGCGCACGAGCAGCATCGCGCACGAGTCGACGAGCTGGTGCGCGAGCTCGACGTCGTCGTACTCCTTCGCGATCTCGTTCACGACCTCGACCCAGAGCTGCGAGACCTCGAGCACGTTGGCCTTGTGCACGTGCGTCACGTGCTTGCGGCGCAGCCGCGCGGCGTCGAACGCGGTGCGCGCAATGCGCGCGATCTCGACCTCGTCGTAGACCATGGTGTTACGGGCTTCGCGCTTGCCCGCGACCAGCGCACGGCCGCGCGGCTCGCCGAAGTACGCGCCGCCGGTGAGCTCGCGCACGACGAGCAGGTCGATGCCGGTGACGACCTCGGGCCGCAACGTCGACGCGCCCGCGAGCGCGGGGAAGACCGTCGCGGGGCGCAGGTTCGCGTAGAGACCGAGCTCCTTGCGGATGCGGAGCAGCCCCTTCTCGGGGCGCGTCGCGACCGGCAGCGCGTCCCACTTGGGCCCACCGACCGCGCCGAGCAGCACCGCGCGGCTCTGCTTCGCGCGCGCGAGAACGTCATCGGCGAGCGGCGTCCCGTGAGCGTCGATCGAGCAGCCGCCGATCAGCGCCTCTTCGAACGCGAGCGAGAGCCGGAAGCGCTTCGCGACCGCCTCGAGCGCGCGGACGGCTTCGCGCGTGACCTCCGGCCCGATCCCGTCGCCCGGCAGCACCAAAATCCGATCACTCACGAACACCCTCCGAACACTTTCGTCGCAATGACACAGAAAGGGGTCAGACCCCAGGATGTGTCGGCGCGGTCAGATTCCGCGCGGCGCGTTCGCCTCGCGCCGCTTCGTGTGCCACTCGAGCTTGTTGACGGCCTGCACGTACGCGCGCGCCGAGGCGACGATGATGTCGGTGTGCGCGCCGTGGCCGATCACGCGCCGCCCGTCCTCGCCGAGCGAGACGGTCACCTCGCCCTGCGCGTCCATGCCGCCGGTGATCGCCTTCACCTGATACTGCAGCAGCTCGGCCTTCGACTCCGTCAGCTCGACGATCGCCTTGAACACGGCGTCGACCGGGCCGTCGCCCTGTGCGGTCGACTTGCGCGCCTCGCCGTTAACTAGGATCTGCACCGTCGCCTGCGGCGTGGCGAACGTGCCGCTCTGTACGTGCAGATCGCCGAGCACGAAGCGCCCTTCGTCCGTGACGACCGAATCGGCGACGATCGCCTCGAGGTCCTCGTTGTAGATCGCCTTCTTGCGGTCCGCGAGATCCTTGAAGCGCTTGAACGCGCGCGCGAGCTCCTCGCCCTCGAGCTCGTAGCCGAGCTCCTTCAGCCGCTCGCGGAGCGCGTGGCGGCCCGAGTGCTTGCCGAGCACGAGCTCGTTGCTCGGCCGCCCGATCGACTGCGGCGTCATGATCTCGTACGTGATCGCCGCCTGCAGCACGCCGTGCTGGTGGATGCCCGCCTCGTGCGCGAACGCGTTGTCGCCGACGATCGCCTTGTTAGGCTGCACCGGCACGCCGATGATCGACGAGAGCAGCCGGCTGGTCGGGTAGATCTCGGTCGTCTTGATGCGCGTGTCGAGGCCCTCGAAGTAGTCGCGGCGCGTCTTCAGCGCCATCACGACCTCTTCCATCGCGGTGTTGCCAGCGCGCTCGCCAATGCCGTTGACGGTGCACTCGACCTGCCGCGCGCCCGCCTGGATCGCCGCCAGCGAGTTCGCGACCGCGAGGCCCAAGTCATTGTGGCAGTGCAGCGAGAACGTGATGCGCGAGGGGTTCGGGATGTGCGCACGCAGGTAGCGGATCAGCTCGTGGTACTCGACCGGCGTCGTGTAGCCGACCGTGTCGGGCACGTTCAGCGTCGTCGCGCCCGCGGCGATCGCGAGCTTGAAGATCTGCACGAGGTAGTCCCAGTCCGTGCGCGTCGCGTCCTCGGCCGAGAACTCGACGTCGTCGCTGTACTGGCGCGCCTTGCGCACCGCGCGGTCGACCTCCGCCATCACGTCCTCGCGCCCCATCTTCAGCTTGTGCTGGAGATGGATGTCGCTGGTCGCGATGAACGTGTGGATGCGCCGCTTCTTCGCCTTCTCGAGCGCGCGGCCGGCGCGCTCGATGTCGGCGTCGCCGGTGCGCGCGAGGCTCGCGATCGTGACGTCGTTCCCGATCTCCTCGGCGACGGCCTTGATCGCCTCGAAGTCGCCCTCGCTCGCGATCGCGAAGCCCGCCTCGATCACGTCGACGTTCAGCCTCGCGAGCTGGCGCGCCATCGCGAGCTTCTCGGGCAGATTCATGCTGCAGCCCGGAGACTGCTCGCCGTCGCGCAGCGTCGTGTCGAAGATCTTGATCCGCTGGTCGTCGCTCATGGGTGCGCTCCGGGTCCGGCCTCGGCCGGTGCGGGGGTCGTCTCCGAGGGATGCATCGCGAGCTCGCGGCCGGTCTGCCTGCGCCAGAGCCACTCGATCGGGCCCGACGCGACGTAGACCAAGCCGACACAGAAGAGCGTCACGCGATACTCGAGCATGATCACCCAGCCAGCGATCACGACGAGCACGAGCGCGCGGTACGGCCGCGTGAAGCGAAGGTCCTTGAAGCTGTAGTACGGGATCGGGCTCACCATCAGAAGCGCGACCGCGACGACGCCGATGCCGGCGAGCAACGGCGGCAGGTTGATCGGGAAGCCCTGCTCGCGCAGCCAGCCGCCGAACCACACCGACGACAGCATCATGCCGGCCGCCGCCGGCGAAGAGAGCCCGTCGAAACGCCCCGCGAAGCGGCCGGGCGAGACGTTGAAGCGCGCGAGGCGCAGGCCCGCGCACACCGTGTAGAGGCACGCGATCACCCAGCCCGCCCAGCCGAGCCGGGGCAGCGAGGCCGCGCTGTACGCGAGCATCGCCGGCGCGACGCCGAACGAGACCGTGTCGGAGATCGAGTCGTACTGCGCGCCGAAGCGGCTGGTCGCGTTCGCCATGCGCGCGACGCGGCCGTCGAGCAGGTCGAAGAAGGCGCCGATCACGATCGCGAGCGCGGCGCGCTCGAGCTCGCCGTGCATCGAGAGCGTGATTGACCAGAAGCCTGCCGCGAGATTCCCGGTCGTCAGCAGGCTCGGCAGGATCTACACGAAGCCGCGCCGCCGCTCCGCGCGCGTGCGCCGGCGCCGCCGCCGCCGCCGGAAGACGAAGCGCGCGCGCGGCTCGCCGAGCTGCTGGGTCGGCTCGGGCGGATGCGGCTCCGTCATTGCGCGAGCTCCGCGAGCACGCTGCTGCCGCCGCGCACGCGGTCGCCCTTCGCGACGCGCGGCCGCGAGCCGAGCGGCAGCACGACGTCGCAGCGCGAGCCGAAGCGGATCATCCCGTAGCGCGCGCCCTTCTCGAGCCAGTCGCCGACCTGCGCGTGACAGACGATGCGGCGCGCGATCAGGCCGGTGATCTGCGCGAAGCGGATGCGCACGCCCGTCGCGGTCTCGAGCGTCACGTCGAGCCGCACGTTCAGCGCCTCGGCGTCGGGATTGAACGCCGCGAGGAACTTCGTGCCGCGCCGTTCGATCGTGACCACGCGGCCCGCGAGCGGCGCGCGGTTCACGTGCACGTTGAACACGCTGAGGAAGATCGCGATGCGCAGCGCCTTCTCGCCGGGTGCGATCTCGAGCTCCGCCACGTCGATCACGCGGCCATCGGCAGGCGAGACGACGACGCCGTCGCCGCCCGGGATCTCGCGACTCGGGTTGCGGAAGAACGAGACGACGAACGCGCCGAGGCCCCACAGGCCGAGCGCGACGACCGTCGCTCCGACGCCCCACGCGATCCCGCCGGCGAGCGCGAGCGGCGCGCCGAACCAGAGCGCCTCCGGCGCGACGATGCCGGTCAGGCGCTCTTCGAACTTCGGACCGCGCGCGTCAGCCATTGCCTTCCCTGACCGGGCGCAGCCCGCGGCGCCCGCTTCCCTAATTCTTCGTCCGGTCGACCAGCCGGTTGTCCTTCAGCCACGGCATCAGGCTGCGCAGCCGCGCGCCGACTTCTTCCATCGGGTGCTCCGCCGCGCGGCGGCGCATCGCGTTGAAGGCGACGTTGCCCGACTTGTTCTCGAGGATGAACTCGCGCGCGAACTCGCCGCGCTGGATCTGGCCGAGGATCTCCTTCATGCGCGCCTTGGTCGCGTCGTCGACGATGCGCGGCCCGCGCGTGAAATCGCCGTACTCGGCGGTGTTCGAGACCGAGTAGCGCATGTTCGCGACGCCGCCCTCGTAGATCAGATCGACGATCAGCTTCACCTCGTGAATCGTCTCGAAGTACGCCATCTCCGGCGCGTAGCCGGCCTCGACCAGCGTCTCGTAGCCGGCGGTCATCAGCGCGGTCAGGCCGCCACACAGCACGGTCTGCTCGCCGAACAGATCGGTCTCGGTCTCCTCGCGGAAGTTCGTCTCGATGATTCCCGCGCGGCCGGCGCCGATGCCCTTCGCGTACGCGAGCGCGATCGCCTTCGTGTCGCCGCTCGGATCCTGGTGCACAGCAATCAGCGACGGCACGCCACGGCCCTGCTCGTAGTTCGAGCGCACCGTGTGGCCCGGGCCCTTCGGCGCGACCATGAACACGTTGATGCTCGGGTCGGGCTTGATCGCCTGGAAGTGGATGTTGAAGCCGTGCGCGACGGCGAGGTACTTGCCGGGCCGCATTCCGGGCGCGATCTCGTTCTTGTAGAGATCGGCCGCCGTCTCGTCGGGGACCGTCAGCATCACGATGTCGGCGGTGCGCGCGGCCTCGCTCGGCGTGACGACGCGCAGCCCCGCGCCCTCGGCCTTCGGCCACGACTTCGAGTCCTTCTGCAGGCCGACGATCACGCTGACGCCGCTGCGGTGCAGGTTCAGCGCGTGCGCGTGGCCCTGCGAGCCGTAGCCGACGATCGCGACCGTCTTGCCCTCGAGCCGCGCGAGATCGGCGTCCTTGTCGTAGTAGATGTTCAGCGCCATCGGATTCGCCCTCGTGCCGCAAACGCGCGGTTTTGCTTGGGAAAGGGCGCAGGCTACGAGACTGCGCGGGCGCTGTCTACGGAAGCTCGCCTCCCGGCGGCGTAACAGCGGGGTCTGACCCCCCTGTTACGCCGCGCGGTCATTCGAACGCGCGGCCGGTGCGCCGGGCCTCGGCTTCGGCGCGGCGCAGGTAGGCGGGGACGAGCTCGGCGGCATTGCGGCCGACGCCGCCCGCGAGCAGCTGCGCGCCGAGCCGCGCGACGCTCGCGGCGCTGGCGCCGCCGTGGGGGAGCGCGAGCAGCGTGAGGTCGCCGCGCAACGCGGCGAGCTTCGCGGCTCCCTCCGCGGCGCCCTCGCCGATCACGACGAACGCGCCGTGCGGAAGCTGGCGCGCGAGCTCGTCCGGCGTGAGCACGCAATCGGCGAGCAGGTCCGCACGCGCGAGGCCGGCGCGCGAGACGCACGCGGCGTAGACCGCGCCGCGGCGCGCGTCGAGCAGCGCGGCGACCGGCGCGCCGCCGGCCTCCGCTTCGGCGCTCGCGCACAGCGCCGCCAGCGTCGAGACCGCGGCGACCGGCCGCGCAGCAGCGCCGAACGCGAACGCCTTCACGGTCGCGAGCCCGATGCGAAGCCCGGTGAACGAGCCCGGCCCGAT
>DASTOI010000601.1:0-7266 GCA_035762585.1 Myxococcota bacterium | reverse complement strand
CTCGAGCTCGACACCTTGCGCCCGCGCCTTGGGCACGTTGAATGAGATGCGAGAGGAGCAGGTTCCGGCTTCGAGGGTGGCCTGTAGGTCGTAGATCTTGGTGTAGAAGCCCGCGATGTTGGCCGTGATTCGACCGTCGAGCCACTGGGTCTTCAGACCCACCTCATGATTGAGGACGCGCTCGTCGTCGAACGTGTCGAACCCGCCGAAGGTGTCCAGGTCGGCCGCGCTGCACAGCGGGACGTTGAGGGGGTCGTTGATGCCGCCAAGCCGGAAGCCCTCGGCTACTTGATAACTGAGCTCGATGTTGTCCGTGGGCGTGATCGAGATGATCCCGCGGCCGTTGAAGCCGTCGGACGACGTCTCTCCTTCGACCCCGATCGTCGGTGACGCGAAGATCCCGTCGAAATTGAGCGTGCGATCCTCCTGGAACGTGTACCAGCGCACACCGCCGGTGATGTGCAGCCACTCGATCGGCGAGATCGTGACCTCGCCGAACAGCGCTTCTTGTTTGTAGTCATACGGGATGCGGGAGAAGAACAGAACGTCCGTCGGAGCCAGAGCACCAGCCGTCGTGATGGCGCTGAAACCGTTCGTGCTCTGGAAGGCGTTCGCAGCCGCCTCGAAGCCGTCGACGAACAGGGTCTGACCGTAGTCTCGATCGATGTTGCTGTAGAAGTAGCCACCGACCCAATCGATCGACTGCAGGCCGGTCAGTCCGAGCTCGTGGACCCCGGCTACGCGGAGCTCTTGAGTGATCGTCTTCACGTCGGTCTCGTCATCGAGCGGTCCGTCCAGTGTGTAGATCGACGCCGGGAAGCCGGGGTGAGGGTTCCCCGGCTCGTCGAATACGCCCGCCTGTCCGGTGATGCTTCCCGTCAACTGGGTCGCGTCGCGAACCTGAAGCAGGTCTCGGTCCGTGAACGACGTGATCGACGTGATCGTCAGCCACTCGTTCGCCTGAATTGTGATGTTCAAGTCCGCGAGCAGGAACTTGTCCGAGAACTTCTCTTCGAGCTGTAGGAATTGCTCACGCTTTCCGAGGTTCACCGTGAGCGTGCCGGGATCGGTGTTGAACTCGTTCGCGAGGATGTTGAAACGATCCTGGCGATTGAAGCCATCGACCTCGACCTGCTGGTAAACGAGGCGCGGCGTGATGCTGAGGACGTCGTTCGGCTGGAAGAGCAGCGAGGCGCGGAAACCCCAGCGGTCGCCCTCGTTGACGTCGTGGTCCTTGCCGCTCGGCGTGACGGCGTCGATGAAGCCCGGGTACGCGGTCCAGTAGCCGGCGATCCGGAACCCGAGCTTGTTCTCGATCAGCGGCATGCTGATCACACCCTTGAGATCGCCGCCGCGTCCGCCGTTCTCGACGAAGTTGATGCCACCTTCGAGCGCAGCCTCGATCTCCTCGAGGTTCGGTTGATTCGTGATGTACCGGACCGTGCCCGAGACCGAGCCAGAGCCGAACAGCGTGCCCTGCGGCCCGCGCAGCACTTCGACGCGGTCCAGGTCGAACAGGTCGAGGTCAGGCGTGAAGAGCGAGAGCGAGACGACCGACTCGTCGAGGTAAATGCCCACTTGCTCTTTCACGCCGGGCTGATCGCGCACGATCTGGCCGGCGGAGATGCCGCGCATCGCGACCTGGCTCTGCCCAGGCCCGAGATTTTGGACCGAGAGACTCGGAACGATTCGCGAGATGTCCTCGAGGTTCTCCGAGCCCGCTTCGCGCAGGTCGGCGGCCGTCTTCGCGCTCACCGCGAACGGCACGTCCTGCACGTTCTCCTCGCGCTTTCGCGAAGTCACGATGATGACCTCGATGTCGTTCGTGGTTGCGGCCGGCGGCGGAGTGGGCGCGGGCTGCTCTTGCGGCCATGCCGGCGCGGCGATCGCGAGCGCAAGCGGCGCGGCCTTCAGCAGACGGAGCCAGCGCAGTGTGATCTTCATGAGGGTCCCCTCTCATGGTTGGCGGCCGGCCCGCAATGGGGCACCCCCGAGCCCGACCGCCGAGTTGATCGCGCTTTCTACCGCGGATCGGCCCGTGATGACCAGCACTTTTCCGTGACCGGCGGTCGTGAGAAGGAGCCCGGAAAGCGGCCCGGCTCGCCGACTTTCACGGCCCGTGGCCCCGGAATGCCACGCCCGCGCCTACCTCTCAGCGAGCCCGGGCGTCTCGGGGCGGATCGGCCCGCGAGAAAAGAGCTCCCGCGTCCCGCGCAGAGGCGTGAGAAGTTATGCCCCTTCGAGGTGAGCGATGCGGGTGGTCCTGTTCGGTGCGACCGGAATGATCGGCCAAGGCGTGCTGCGCGAGTGCCTGCACGACCCCCGCGTCTGGCGCGTGCTCGCGATCGGCCGCTCGCGCAGCGCCGTCACCGACGAGAAGCTCGAGCAGCTCGCGCACGCCGACCTGCTCGACTACGCGCCGATCGCGGACCGACTTGTTGGGGTCGACGCGTGCTTCTTCTGCCTCGGCATCACCTCCGCCGGTCTGCGCGAAGCCGAGTACCGGCGCATCACGGTCGACTTCGCCGTCGCCGCTGCCGAGGCGCTGCTCAAAGCCAGCCCGCGCGTTCGCCTGTGCTTCGTCTCGGGCGCCGGCGCCGACAGCACCGAGCGGAGCCGCACGATGTGGGCGCGCGTCAAAGGACGCGCCGAGAACGCTCTCTTCGCGCTGCCCTTCGGCGAGGTCACCATCTTCCGCCCCGGCATCGTCCAGCCGCTGCACGGCATCACGTCGCGCACCCCGTGGACCCGCGTCACGTACGCCCTGCTCGGCCCGCTGATCCCCCTCGTCGGACGCTTCGCGCCGGGCGCCGTAACAACCACCGAACGCATCGGCCGCGCAATGATCAACGTCGCCGACCACGGCTCGAAAAAGCGCATCCTCGAAAACGCCGACATCAACGCCGCGGCCGACACGACGGCCGCCAAGTAGACCTCTTTGCCCGCAGGCGGCTCGGTAATGCCGAAGCTCGAACAGCCGCGCCGCCTCGATGAGAAAGTGGAGCAGCGGCGGCCCGATGCCGCCGGTGCTCCACGCTTCCCCAATAAGTACCACCCGACGCCCGAGCAAGGAGCGCGGAGCGGCCGGGGCGGGACCGGGGGTCCTGGAGCGGAGGCCGAGGGCCCGCAAACGATCCGCACGGCAACGCGTGCGAGCGCACGATCGATGTCCGCGAGCGCCCAAACGCCCAGCCAACGCCCGCGACGACCTCGGTGCAGGCTCGCCCAGATGCGCGCACATCTCGCCAGATGCACTGCAACCGGCGAGGCCCGCAGCGGAACGGATCCCCCTCCCGCCCCGGCCGCGGAGCGCGGCGACACGCAGGCCCGCTCTTCGCCGCTCCGCCGGCGGCGAGTCCCCGATGCCGCCGGCTCTCGGCCGCCGTCACCGCAGCTTCGCCATCGCCTCCTTCACGACGACTGGATCCAGCCACACGTGATAATCCTCCCGCACATCGACGAACCGCACGACGCCGGACGAGTCCAATAACAACGTCGTCGGATGCGGCACGCCCGCTTCGATCGGCTCGGGATTCGGCCGCCGCAGCCCGAGCGCGTCGATCGCGCGCGAATCCGGATCCCGCCAGAAGTGAATGCGCCCGCGCAGCCCGTACTCGTCGATGAAGCGGTCCGAGCGCGCGTTGTACTGGCCCTTCGCCATGACCCACACGATCTGCAGATCCGGCTCACTCGCCAGCGTGTTCCGCAGCTCCACGAGCCGCGCCTTCGTGAAGGGTCACCAATCCACGCTGCGTTCGAAGATCAACAGGATCGGGCGCGGCAGCAGGTCGCCGACGCGGACTGCGTGCCCGGCGGCGTCCTCGAATTCGAGCGCCGGCAGCGGCTGCCCGACGAGCTGCGCTGCCGCGGCGACGTGCGCGCGCACGCTGCGCTCATTGCCGCGCCGTCCGAGCGTGCTGTTGGGCATGTAGGCATTCAGCGCGAACAGGAGCGCAATCGCGATCGTCGCGAGCCAGCGAAGCACTACGCGGCCCTCCTCTGAGTGGCGCGCGGCCGCAGCCAGACGAAGCCGAGCGCTGCGACCAGGAAGACGGCCGCCTCGATGCGCGGAACGTCGCCCGCAGTGGCGTAGTAGTCGCCGCTGAACCACGCGAGCATGCGCATCAGCGCCATCGCGACGAGCGCGAGCGCGCTCGCGGTGCCGAGCGATCGCGAAAGCTCGCCGCGCAGCGCGCCGGCGAGCAGCGCCCCGCCCCACGCGATCAGCGCGCAACCCGCCGTGGCGGCGAAGTAGTGCGCGTGCGGGCCGCCGGGCAACGGCGCGTCGCTGCCTGGCTGCTGATACGCGAACAACGCCGCGAAGAGCACGACGCCGAGCGCCGTGAGCGCCGCTCCCGAGATTCCCGAGAGCGCGCGATACGCGACGGAAGGAGCGGTGCTTTCGCGTGCCAAATCCTGACTCCGTGGTGAGCGAGCCGCCGCGCGGCTCGCATAACCTACGCCGCCCGCGTTGGTTGCGGGCGAGAAGTTTTCGCGGAGGGAAGGCGGACGTGACGGCAGCGAGCAGCGACGCGGCGGGCATCGCGAACCTCGAGCGCTGGCTGGCGGCGAAGCTCCCGGGCGCGGATGGCGTGCGTCTCGCCGCGCCGCGACGGCTGTCGGGCGGCTACTCCGCGGAGACGCTCGCGCTCGATGCGAGCGTGCGGCGCGCCGGCGGCGAGCTGCCCGAGCGCTTCATCCTGCGCCGCGAGATGCCGGAGCCCGCCGTGTACCCGGTGCAGGCGCCCGGTCTCGACGTCGAGATCGAGATCCAATGGCGCACGATGTCGGCGCTCGCGCGCCACTCGCGCGTTCCGCTCGCGCCGCTCGTCGGGTTCGAGCGCGACGTCTCCGTGATCGGCTCGCCGTTCTTCGTGATGGGGTTCGTCGACGGCGTCGTGCCGGGCGTGATGCCGCCGTACGCGAGCGCCGGCTTCTTCGCGGAGGCGAAGCCCGAAGAGCGCCGCCGCCTCGTCGAGGACGGCCTGCGCGTGCTCGCCGAGCTGCACGCGGTCGACTGGCGCGCAGCCGGCTTCGAGTGGCTGACACCAACCGGTGTCAGGCCCGGCGCCGCTCGCCAGCTCGCGCTGTGGGAGGAGTACGCCGAACGCGAGCTCGCCGGCCGCAAGCATCCGCTGATGAGCGAGGCGTTCGCGTGGCTGCGCGCGAACCTGCCGTCCGAGCGCGAGAGCGATCTCACCCTCTCCTGGGGCGACTCGCGCATCGGCAACATGATCTGGCGCGACTTCCGCTGCGTCTGCGTCACCGACTTCGAAAACGTGGCGATCGCTCCCCGCGCGTTCGACCTCGGCTGGTGGCTGATGTTCGACCGCTGGAGCCACGAGGCGATGGGCGGCATCCCGCGCCTTCCGGGCGAGCCGACCCGCGAAGAGCAGCGCGCTCATTACGAGAAGTGCGCGGGCGTCTCGGTGGGCGACACCTATTACTGGGAGGTGCTCGGGGCAGCGCGGTACTGCGCGATCGTCGTGCGGGTGATGAACCGGAGCGTCGCGCGGGGGGAGATGCCGGCTGACCAGAGGGTTTGGCTCGAGAATCCGGCGACGGTGTGCCTCGAGCAGCTGATGCAGCTTCGAGCCTCGGAGTGAGCGTCGCGCTGATCACCGGCGCCTCGCGCGGAATCGGCGCGGCGACCGCGAAGCTCGCAGCTGCGCGCGGCTTCGCGGTGGGCGTGAACTATCTGCGTGACGAAGCCGCAGCGCTCGCCGTCGTCGCCGAGATCGAGCGAGCGGGAGGACGTGCCATCGCACTGCAAGCGGACGTCGCGCGCGAGGACGACGTCGTGCGCCTGTTCGCCGAGGTCGACGCGAAGCTCGGTCTGCTCACCGCGCTCGTGAACAACGCGGGCGTGTGCGCCGTGCAGGCGCGCGTCGAGGCGATGGACGCGAAGCGCCTCGCGTTCGTCTTCGGCGTGAACGTGATCGGCTCGTTCCTGTGCGCGCGCGAGGCGCTGAAGCGCATGTCGACGCGCTACGGCGGCCGCGGCGGCGCGATCGTGAACCTCTCTTCGGGCGCCTCGCGCCTCGGCTCGCCGAACGAGTTCGTCGACTACGCCGCGACGAAGGGCGCGATCGACAGCTTCACGCTCGGCCTCGCTCGCGAGGTCGCGAACGAAGGCGTGCGCGTCAACGCCGTGCGCGCGGGGCTGGTTGTTACGGACATCCACGCCAGCACCGGGGAGCCCGACCGCCCGCTGCGCATCGCGCCCACGATCCCGATGCAGCGCGCGGGAACGCCCGAGGAGATCGCGGAGTCGATCGTTTGGCTGCTCTCGCCCGCGGCGTCCTATGTGACCGGCGCGTTGCTCGATGTGACGGGCGGTCGCTGATCCGCTCAGAACCAATAGTCCGCGACGCATCGCCCATCGCGCGGCAGGTCGTCGAAGGTCTCGAGCCCATCGAAGCGGTCGATCGGAATCCGCGCGACGAGCTCCGGCTCGGTGAGGCGCAGATTCACCGCGATGCGGCGCCGACCCTCTTCGCGGAGCTCCAGCCCTCTCCAGAACGCCACGCATCCGCAGGCGGGACAGAAGTGGAACTCGATCGCCTTGCCGCGGACGTACGCGCGGGTCGGACCCGAGACGTGGATGCGTTCGCCTTCGAAGTCATACGCCCATAACACGCCGTAGCGGCGACACACGGTGCAGTTACACACCGTTGCCCCCTCCGGCGTTCCGTCGAATCGCCAGCGAACCGCACCGCAGTGGCAAGAACCCTCGATCATTTCCGGCTCCGTTCGCTCGTTTCACCCGGTCGCTGCGCCATGTGCCGCAGACCAGTCCAGCACTCGCAACGCGCGGAGGGTGTTCCACCGGCTCGGCCCTCCCTCGCCCGCGTCCATCTCGACCAGCATCTTGCCGGGATACTCGGTCTCGAGCGTCCATCTGCCGTCGCCGTCACGCTTCGACGCCACGAGCTGAATCGCTTCGGCGACGCGCTCGTCGGGCGCCACGCAGGCGCGGCGCAAGAATTCGAGTCCCCGCAGCACGTCGTAGTGCCACCACGTCGGGAACGCGAAGCGCGTCCACACGGCGCCGCCTTTGCGATCCCGCTCGATCACCTCGCCGGTCGACTTGCGCCGGAAGAGGCGGCGATCGAGGAGATATTCCTGCCCGCGGAGACGAGCTCCGCTCACGTCTGCGCGGTGCCCAATGACTCGTTCGTATTCGAGCAGCGCGTCGAGAACACAGATCGTGGTGTTGAACGACGATCGCGTCGAGCCTCTTTCGGCCTCGCAGTTCCATCCACC
>DASTOI010000600.1:0-2341 GCA_035762585.1 Myxococcota bacterium | reverse complement strand
AAGTGAACGTCGCGAGCCGCTGGCCCGGGAAGCGCAGCACCGCGCTCACCATCTCCGCCACCTCTGCGAAGCGCGCGTCGTCGGAGGTCGCTCTCGCCGCGAGCACCTCGATCGGCTCTGCCGCGAACAGCATGCGCGCCGCGTTGATGCAGTAGATGCCGATGTCGAGCAGCGGACCGCCGCCGAGATCCGCATCCAGCCGCGTGTTGCCGGGCTTCACCTGCATCGTGAACGTCGACGAGAACGCGCGCAGCTCCCCGAGCTTGCCCGAGCCCGCGAGCTTCACCGCCTCGAGGTTCGCGGGATCGAAGTGCAGCCGGTACGCCGTCATCAGCTTGACGCCGTTCTCCGACGCGCTCCGAATCATCGCGTCGCAGTCGGCCGCGTTGGGCGCGAGCGGCTTCTCGCAGAGCACGTGCACGCCGACGCGCGCGGCGCGCTCGGTGTACTCGCGGTGCATCGTGTTGGGCAGCGCGATGTAGACCGCGTCGGCGTTCGATTTGCGCAGCGCCTCCTCGAAGCCTGCGTAGGGCGCGAGGTGGTCCACGCGATAGCGGGCGCCGAGCTTGCGGAGCTTCGCGGGATCGTCGGAGATCAGCGCGCACAGCTCGGAGTTGCGGCGGGCGTGTCCGAACGCCGGAAGCACCGCGATCTGCGCGATGTGGCCGAGACCCGCCACGGCGTAGCGGACGGGTGCGCCGCCGCGGCGTCGCTCGGAGGTCGATCGGGCGGTCTTCGGTCGGGGCGCCATCGGGAATCCTCCGTCGGCAAAGCATGCGGGCGACGCAATCGGCATGCCGCGCGCGCGTCGCCATCACTCGCTCTGGCGTGGCCAGCTGCGGGGCCGTGCAGGCGTTTCTACAAACGCGAGATCGCTGATCGCGCGCGGGACGCGCACGCCGCGCGCTCGGTGGCATGACGCTTGCGAAAGCAGCGGATTCGAGGGGGAAGCTTTGGTGTCGGACGCTCCCAGAGTGGCTCGATCGATGCGGCCCGTCAGCCAGATCGGCGTGGGCGATGCCGTCGAGCGCGTGTACGACGCCGGGCACGAGCTCGTGCTCCGGCGCCTCGACCTGCTCGCCGCCGAGGCGCGCCTGCTCGCGCGCAGCGGCGTCGCTTACTTGTTAGCCGGGATCGTCGCGCTGATCGGCTGGCTCTACCTCGTCGCGGGCATCGTCGAAGCACTCTCGCGCAGCTATCCGCGCGCGAACGTCGAGATCGCCGCCGGCGCCCTTCACGCGCTGGTCGCGTTCGGGCTGTTCGCGCTGGCCGCGCGCATGACGCGCAAGTGGGCGCAACGATGATGCGCGCCGGCCACGACGAAGAGCTGGCCACGCTGCGCGCGCGCGTCGAGCGCCAGGAGCGCGAGCTGCGCGTCGCGGTCGCCGATCTCGGCCACGTGACCAGCCGCAGCATCGATCCGGCGCACTGGATTCGCGATTACCCGTGGCCGTGCGTCGTCGGCGCGTTCTCGCTCGGCCTCTGGCTGGGCGCGCGCGCTTCGCGCGGCTGACGAAATCAGGAGTCGACACATGAGCGAGTCAATGAGTGAATCGGCAGTGAGGAGTGAGCTGGACGAGCTCGCGGCGCGCGCGGAGCCGGTGCTCGAGCGCTGGCAGGCGGCGCTGAGCGAGCGCGAGGAGCAGGCCCGCGAGCTGATTCGCGCGCATCCCGTCGCGAGCCTGCTCGGCGCGGCGGCGCTCGGCTTCGCGATCGCGCGGCTGCTGCGGGAGCGAGAATGACGGCCGTCGCCCTTCGAGAGCCGGATGCGCCCGCAGGCGAGACCGAGCCGCGCAAGCGCTCGCCGCTCGCGGGCGCATTGCGCGATCGCGTCGACGCGAATCCGCTCGCCGCGGTCGTGGTGGCGGCGGGGCTCGGCTTCGCGCTGGGCGGCGGCGTCTCCCGCGGAATGCTCACGCTGCTGCTCGGCGCCGCTGCGCGCGCCGCGGGAGCGCGTCTCTCGGAAGCGATTCTCGAACGCGGCCACGAAGCGCCGCAGGAGGAAACTCAATGACGACCGACGGCCTTCGGAAGAACGCCATGAGCTCGCTCGCAACGCTCGCGGCGCTCGCGCCCGCCACGAGCGACGTGCTCCACTGGATCGGCCTGCAGCGCCGTCAATCCCGGCTGAACAGCCTCGCGTACGGAGCGGCCTGGTTCGGCGCCGGCGTGGCGGTGGGAAGCGCCGCAGCGCTGCTGCTCACGCCGCAGAGCGGGCCCGAGATGCGACGCAGGCTGCGAGGACAGGCGGAACGTGCCCGCGACTATGTCGCGGCGCAGACCGACGGCGGGGAGCGCGGGGCGGCGGCGACGCAGCAGCACTGAAGCGCGAATCGCGTTG
>DASTOI010000599.1:0-4268 GCA_035762585.1 Myxococcota bacterium | reverse complement strand
AGACCGGCGCGCGCCGCTCCTCGAGCAGGTTCTCGACCGTCTCGTGCAGCGGCGTCTCGCGGTAGTCGAAGTCGAGCGGCACCGGCCGATCCTCGCTCCAGACCAGCTCGACTTTGCGCTCGGTGAAACGCTCGATCTTCTCCTCGATCGGCGCCGTGTTGCCGAGCGTCGCCGACATCAACAGGAACGTGCTGTGTCGCAGCGTGATCAGCGGCGTCTGCCACGCCCAGCCGCGATCGCGATCGCCGTAGAAATGGAACTCGTCGATCACCACGTACGGCGCATCGAGCCGCTCGCCCTGCCGCAGCGCCATGTTCGCGAGCACTTCCTGCGTGCAGCAGATCACCGGCGCCGCCCAATTGATCGAAGCGTCGCCCGTCATCATCCCGACGTTCTCGTGCCCGAGCGCCTCGCACAGCGCGAAGAACTTCTCGTTCACGAGCGCCTTGATCGGCGCCGTGTAGAACGACCGCTTTCCCTCGCACAGCGCCTTGAAGTGGAGGCCCAGCGCGACCAGCGACTTCCCCGACCCCGTCGGCGTCGCCAGCACGACGTGCTTCCCCGCGGCCAGCTCGAGCAGCGCTTCTTCCTGATGCGCGTAAGGCGTGAGCCCCGTATCCGCGACCCAACGCAGGAAGCGATCCAGGATCACGCCCGAATCCGTAATCGCCGCGCCGAGGGGAACGCGGTCGATCAGCCGGCCGGCCGGCGCGCTGGAATGCTCGTCCGCCACGCGCGCCAACTTAGGCGCAAATGTCGAGAAGCTCCCACGCGGCGAGCGCGGTCACTTCGCCTCGACCGCGATGCCCTTCACGAGCAGCCAAAGCGCCAGCGACAGCTCGGCCAGCACGATCGGGAGCAGGATCGCAGGATTGATCCGCTCGAAGAAGCCTGGCGAAACGATCAGCGCGAGCGTGTTCACGACGTAACAAATGCCGGCCAGCATCATCATCGCACCAATCACTCGGGGCACGAGGGGCCAGCGCAGGATGAGCGCCCCGATCAGCAAGCAGAAGCCACCGAACAGCAGCAGCGAGAAGCCGAAGCCGGTCGCGAAGAGCCGCGTCGCCAGGTAGATCAGCGCGGGAGCGTCCTCCAGCGCTGCGAGCGCCGCACCGTGCTCGCGAAAGGCGAGCGGCACGGAGAGGTAGACCAGGGCCACGGCCTCGACCGTCACGGCGGCGACGCCGAACACGAGCGCGAGGCGCGCCAGCGTCGGCTCGAACGACCGGAACAGGCCGGAGACGATCACGTTCACCGCCAGCGCCGGAACGAGGTAGAGAAGGTGAACGGCAAGCCCGAGCCGCCACAGCATCTCGTTCTCGACGATCGCGCGTGCCGTCGCCGCAGCGTCGCCCGGAACGACCAGTGCTTGCCTCACCATGCCTTCGGCGAAGAGACCTCCAGCGATCACCGCCAGATAACAGAGCCCAGCCACGGTCGTCGGCCGGGTGCGCTGGATCGAGCGCCGACCGAATGGGAGCTCGGGCCCCAGAACCTGCGCCACGACGCACCTCCCTGTTCGCAACCTACGAATGGGAGCCGAGAGAATTGCAGTCGGCGTCGAGGGCTGATGACGAAGGCGCCCGTTCAGACGGGCAGTTGCGCGTCGACGCCTACCCGTTCCGCTTCGCGAAGTCCTTCAGGAACGATGCGAGCGCCTCAGAGCCCCCGAGCGGGAACGCGTTGTAAACGCTCGCGCGCATGCCGCCGACGGAGCGGTGCCCCTTCAGCCCCGACATCCCCGCCTGCTCCGATTCCTTCACGAAGCGCGCGTCCAGCTCCGGCGAAGGCGTGCGGAAGGTGACGTTCATGAGAGAGCGGCTGCCCTCGCCGGCGTGACACTGGTAGAAGCCGCCGCACGCTTCGAGCGCCTGATAAATCGTCTCCGCCTTGCGGCGATTCAGCGTCTCCATCCCAGCGAGTCCGCCCTGCCCGCGGATCCACTTCAGCACGAGCCCCATCAGGTAGATCGAGAGCGTCGGCGGCGTGTTGTAGAGGGAGCCGTCCTTCGCGTGCGTGTCGTAGCGCAGCATCGTCGGCAGCTCGCGCGCGCGCCGCTCGACGAGATCGCGGCGGATGATCACGAGCGTGACGCCGGCCGGCCCGAGATTCTTCTGCGCGCCCGCGTAGATCAGCCCGTAGCGCTTCACGTCGAGTGGGCGCGAGAAGATGTCGCTGGACGCGTCGCACGCGAGGAACGCGGCTGCCGGCGGCGCCGGCGGCTCGCTCGGCCACTGCGTCCCGAAGATGGTGTTGTTGGAAGTGAAGTGCGCGTAGACGGGTGATGCGCTGTAGCGGACTTCGTCGGCGCGTGGAATGCGGCGGTAGTTGCCCTCCGCGGTCGTCGCAGCGACGTGCGTCTTGCCGTAGAGCTTCGCCTCCTTGAGCGCTTTCTCGGACCACGAGCCGGTGAGGATGTAGTCCGCCGTACCGTCGGCCGGCAGCAGGTTCGCGGGCACCTGAAAGAACTGGGTGGACGCGCCGCCTTGCAGGAAGAGCAGCGCGTAGTCATCAGGGATTTCGGCGAGCGCGCGGCAGTCGGCCTCCACCTGTTTCATGACGCCTTCGAACGGGCCGCCGCGATGGCTGTGCTCGGCGATGCCGATGCCGGTGCCGGCGAAGTCGAGCAGCGCTCCCTGCGCTTCCTCGAGCACCGAAACCGGCATCACCGCGGGACCCGCAGAGAAGTTGAAGATGCGCTCGCTCACGACGGCCTCGCCTGATTAGATTGGGCGCGATGGGGAGCCGCGTTCTTTAGCGGACGCGTCGAGGAGGTCGACTTTCAGATGCGCGAACACTGCACGGCAGGCCCGTCCAGCTCCGAGGCCACTGTTCGACTCCGCTCGCCTCACGCGAGGCCAAGCCTCGCGTGGGCTCGCTGCGCGCGGCGCTAAGCGCCGCTTGCTAGTGGATGCCGTCGTAGAAACAGCCAGCGGGCGAGTGAGGGGGACGGCGCGCCGCGGCGCGCTCGCGTTCCTCGGGATTCCGTACGCCCGCGCGGCGAGCGGGCGCTTGCGCTTCCTGCCGCCGCGGTTGCCCGACCCGTGGCCGGGCGTGCGCGACTGCGGCGATCCCGGACAAGGCGCGCCGCAGCGCAGCGCGCTGCCGCGCTGGCTGCAGGGCGTCGCGGGCAATCCGCGCGTCACCGGCGAGGACTGCCTGCGCGTGCACGTGTTCACGCCGGCGGCCAACGCGGCGAAGCGGCCCGTGCTGGTCTGGATCCACGGCGGTGGCTTCGTGTTCGGCGCCGGCGGCGCGCCGATCTACGACGGCGCGGCGCTCGCGCGCGAGCACGATCTCGTGGTCGTCAGCGTCAACTACCGGCTCGGCGCGCTCGGCTTCGCGCAGCTCGACGCGATCGCGCCGCACGGTCCGTTCGCGTCGAACGTCGGCCTGCGCGATCAGCTCGCCGCGCTCGCGTGGGTGCGCGAGCACGTCGCCGGCTTCGGCGGCGATCCCGAGAACGTGACCGTGTGCGGCGAGAGCGCCGGCGCGATGAGCATCGGCGCGCTGCTCGCGAGCCCGCTCGCGCGCGGCCTGTTTCGGCGCGCGATCTGTCAGAGCGGCGCGGCGCATCACGTCTCGTCGCGCGCGGGCGCCGCGCGCATGGCGGAGGCGCTGCTGCGGGCGCTCGATCTGAAAGCCGCGCAGGCCGAGCGCCTGTGCGAGCTCCCGATCGAAGCGCTGGTGGACGCGCAGCTGCGCGCCGCGGCGAGCGTGCCAGCGCCGTGGGGGCTCCTGCCGTGGCAGCCCGCAGCGGGGGATGACGTGCTCCCGCATCCGCCGCTCGAGGCGATCGCCGCCGGCAGCGCGCGCGGCGTCTCGCTGCTGCTCGGCACGAATCGCGACGAGTACAACCTGTTCTTGCTGAACGGCGCCGTGCGCAAGATGGACGAAGCGCGCCTGCGCACGGTGATCGAGCGCGTGTTAGGGAGCGAGCGCGCCGAGCAAGCCGGCGCGCTCTACGGCGAGCTGTTGCCGCGCGCGCTCCCGATCGCGCGCTGGAGCCTGCTCCAGACGCATCGCGTGTTCCGCGCGCCGGCCGAGCGCCTCGCGGAAGTCGCCGCGCCGCATGCGCCGGCCGTCTACTCCTATCTCTTCACGTGGTCCTCGCCGTTCGCGCCGCGGCGCGTGGGCGCGTGCCACGCGCTCGAAGTGCCGCTCGTGTTCGCGACGCACCGCGCGCCCACGCTGCGCTGGCTCTACGCCGGCGCCGGCGCGCTCGGCCACGCGATTCGCGCGAGCTGGGCGTCGTTCGCGCGCAC
>DASTOI010000598.1:0-3569 GCA_035762585.1 Myxococcota bacterium | reverse complement strand
GGCACGCGATCGTCGGCGGCGGCCTGCCGGTTGCCGTGGGCTTGGCGCTCGCCGAGAAGCGGATGGGCCGGGCGGGGATCGTCGCCTGCTTCTTCGGCGACGGCGCCGTCGCCGAAGGCGAGTTCCACGAGTCGGCCAACCTGGCGGCGCTCTGGGGGCTGCCCGTGCTGTTCTGCTGCGAGAACAACCTGTACGCGATGGGCACCGCGCTCGCGCGCTCGGAGTCCGAGACGAACCTCGCGATCAAGGCCGCGAGCTACGAGCTGCCCGCGTGGACGGTCGACGGGATGGATGCGCTCGCGGTCGACGAGGCGGCGCGGCGCGCGATCTCGTACGCGCGCGGCGGCGGCGCGTGCTTCCTCGAGCTGCGGACCTACCGCTTCCGCGCGCACTCGATGTACGACCCCGAGCTGTATCGCGAGAAGAGCGAGGTCGAGCTGTGGAAGCTGCGCGACCCGATCGCGGCGCTCGAGGCATCGCTGCGCGCGGCCGCGCTCTTCGATGACGGCGCGCGCGACGCGCTCGAGCGCAAGATCGCGGACGAGCTCGCCGACGCGGTCGCGTTCGCGGAGGCCGCGCCGCTCGAGCCGGTGGAAGATCTCGAGCGCCACGTGCTCGCGGAGGGCGCGCCGTGAAGATCACGTATCGCGAGGCGCTACGGCGCGGGCTGCGCGAAGCGCTCGCGGCGGATGAGCGCGTGTTCCTGATGGGCGAGGACGTCGGCGCGTACGGCGGCTGCTTCGCCGTGAGCAAGGGCCTGCTCGCCGAGTTCGGACCCGAGCGCGTGCGCGACACGCCGCTGTCCGAGTCCGCGTTCGTCGGCGCCGGCATCGGCGCGGCCGTGAACGGGATGCGACCGATCGTCGAGATCATGACGGTGAACTTCAGCTTGCTGGCGCTCGACCAGATCGTGAACAACGCCGCGACGCTGCTGCACATGTCGGGAGGCCAGCTGCCGGTTCCGCTGGTGATCCGGATGGCGACCGGCGGCGGGCGCCAGCTCGCCGCGCAGCACTCGCACAGCCTCGAGGGCTGGTACGCGCACATCCCCGGGCTCAAGGTGCTCGCGCCCGCGACGCACGAAGACGCGTACGGAATGCTCGCCAGCGCGCTGCGCGATCCGAACCCGGTGCTGATCTTCGAGGCGACCGCACTGCTGAACGCCGAGGGCGAGCTGGCCGACGACGCCGGCGCCGTCTCGATTCACGATGCGCGCGTGCGGCGCGAAGGCGACGACGTCGCGCTGATCAGCTACGGAAGCTCGCTGCCGAAGACGCTCGACGCCGCGCAGCAGCTCGCGCAGCGCGGGATCTCGGCGCTCGTGCTCGATCTGCGCACGCTGCGCCCGCTCGACGAGCCCGCGATCCTCGCCGCGGTCGCGCGCACGCACCGGGCGGTGGTCGTCGACGAGGGCTGGCGCAGCGGGAGCCTCTCCGCCGAGATCGCGGCGCGCATCCAGGAGCACGCGTTCTTCGAGCTCGACGCGCCGGTCGCGCGCGTGTGCAGCGCCGAGGTGCCGGTGCCGTACGCGAAGCACCTCGAGGAGGCTGCGCTGCCGTCGGTCGCGAAGATCGTCGCGGCCGCCGAGGCCGCGGTGGGCCGTCATGCCTGACGCGACCGGCGCGACGCACGAGTTCCGGATGCCCTCGCTCGGCGCGGACATGGAGGCCGGCAGGATCGTGCGCTGGCGGGTCGCGCCGGGCGATCGCGTCGCGCGCGGCGACATCGTCGTCGAGGTCGAGACCGACAAGGCCGAGATGGAGGTCGAGACGTTTCAGGAGGGAGTGATCGAGCGCCTCGTCGCCGTGGTCGGCGACAAGGTCCCCGTCGGCGGTCCGCTGGCCATGATTCGCAGCCCTTCGGGCGCGTTGCGCGAGGCACCGGCGCCGCCCGTCGCGACGTCGCCCGCTGCCGCAGCGCCCCCTGCACCGGCTCGCGCCGCGCCGCCGCCTTCCTCTCCGCCTGCGCCTTCGCCGGCGCGAGCGCTCGGGGAGCGAGCGCGCGCGACACCGCTCGCGCGCCGGATCGCGGAGGCGTCCGGCGTCGACTTGCAGGCCATCGCCGGCACCGGCCCCGCTGGAGCAATTACGGCGGACGACGTGCGCGCCGCCACCGCGGCGACGCCCCGCGCGCCGAGCGCGCCTGCGGCGTCGCCTGCTCCGGTGGCCGCCTCCGCCGAGCGGAGCGCAGCGCGGCAGCGCGTCGTCGCGGCGCTGATGGAGCGATCGAAGCGCGAGATCCCGCACTACTACCTGAACGCGTCGATCGATCTCACGGCCGCGCTGGCTTGGCTCGAGGAGCGCAATCGCGAGCGACCCGTGGCGGATCGCGTGCTGCCGGCGGCGCTCCTCTGCCGAGCGGTGGCGCGCGCGCTGGAGGCGGCTCCGGAGCTGAGCGGCCACTACGAAGCGGGCTCATTTCGGCCGGCGCCGGCGTTGCACCTCGGCATCGCGATCGCGCTGCGCGGCGGCGGCCTGATCGCTCCCGCGATTCTCGACGCCGCCGCGAAGCCGCTGAGCGAGCTGATGCGCGGGCTCCGCGACCTCGGCGAGCGTGCGCGCAATGGAAAGCTGCGCGCGTCCGAGATGGCGAGCGCGACGCTGACCGTGACCAGCCTCGGCGACGGCGGCGTCGACTCGGTGCAGGCCGTGATCTATCCGCCGCAGGTCGCGATCATCGGCTTTGGCACTCCCGCGCCGCGCCCGTGGGTCGATCGCGAGGGCGGGCTGTGCGTGCGCACGATCGTGCAGGCGACGCTCGCGGCCGACCACCGTGTCAGCAACGGCCACCGCGGCGCGCGCTTCCTGAAGGCGCTCGAGCGCGCGCTGCAGAATCCAGAGCAGCTGACATGACGAACGAAGCCGCCCGGGCGCTGCTCGCCGAGGTCTTCAGGCGCTTCGCGCCGGAGGTCGACTTCGGATCGATCGACCCTCGCGCCGACCTCCGGGAGCAGCTCGACATCGACTCGCTCGACTTCCTGAACGCGCTCGTCGCGATCCACGAGCGCACCGGCGTCGACATCCCCGAATCGGACTACGCGCAGGTCGCGACTCTCGACGCCGCCGCGGCGTATCTCGCAGCTCGCGCGCGCTGACACGGCTCGCGATCGGCACGGGGCAGCCTGCCGCCGCGCGTGGGGCGCGGCGCCGTCGAGCTGAAGTCCGTCCCACGCGCACGGGCGCGAGGGTTGGAACGCCGATTGCTCATCCGCCGCGGCATGAACGACGAGCTCGAATTCGGCGACGAGTGGGGTCCCGCCAAGATCATTCGCGTGCGCGAGCCCGAGCTGGGCTTGCGAGGCGCGCTCGTGATCGACAACGCCGCGCCCGGCCCGGCGATCGGGGGACTCCGCATCGCCCCGGATGTGACGGTGCTCGAGTGCGCGCGGCTCGCGCGCGCGATGACGCTGAAGAACGCAGCCGCCGGCCTGCCGCATGGCGGCGCGAAGTCGGTGCTCGCCGGCGACCCGCGCATGCCGAACGCAAAGAAGCAGCTGCTCGTGCGCGCGCTCGCCTGCGCGCTGCGCGGCGAGCGCGACTACGTGTTCGGCCCCGACATGGGTACGGACG
>DASTOI010000597.1:0-10565 GCA_035762585.1 Myxococcota bacterium | reverse complement strand
CGTGAGCGCGACCGCGCCTGGGCGTTCGCTCTGCGACCCCCGCCGGCCCGCGCGGCTCTTGCCGTGCGGCGTCGGTGCGGCAATCAAAGGTGGGAGGGTGACGCGGCCGCGCCATCGAGGCGCGGCCGCGTCACGTTTCTGTGTTGCTACGCGAGCGTCTCAGTTGACGCGCGGTCTTCGAGCAAGCCCGCGAGTGCGCGCGGCTCAGCCGCGAGCGCGTGTGCGCCGGCGTCGGTGAGCTCGTCGCGGGAGCCGTAGCCCCAGAGCGCGCCGATGGCGCGGGCGCGGTTGGCGCGCGCGCCGAGCATGTCTTGCGCGCGGTCGCCGATCATCACGGTGCGCTCGGGGTCGAGGCGCTCGGCGCGCAGCACGTGGGCGATCAGCTCGGCCTTGTCGTGCAGCACGCCGTCCTCGCTCGGGCCGTAGACGGCGTCGAAGAATTCCCCGAGCGCGAAGTGGCGCACGATCTCGCGCGCGAAGATCTCGGGCTTCGCGGTCACCACGAGCAGCCGCGCGCCGGTCGCGCGCAGCCCGGCGAGCGCCTCCGGGATGCCGTCGTAGACGCGGTTCTCGTACATGCCGTGCACGCGGAAGCGCTCGCGATAGAAGTCGATCGCGCGCTGCACGAGCGCGTCGTCCCGCGTCGCGAGCAGCCGGCGAAAGCTGTGATCGAGCGGCGGTCCGATGCAGCCGCGCAGCTCGGCCTCGAGTGGCGCCGCGATGCCGAGCCGCTCGAACGCATGCGCGAGACAGCGCGTGATGCCGGGCGCCGAGTCGGTCAGCGTGCCGTCGAGATCGAAGAGCAGCGCAGACATGGGCGCGCGTTATAGGAGACCGACCCAGGATGCGCGATCACCGCACGCGGAGGGGTCCAGCGCGCGCGGAGGCCACCGTTCGACTCCGCTCGGCTCCGAAGACTCCGCCTCGCTGCGCGCTTCGCTTGCTAGCGAGGAGCCGTCGAGCGCGCCGGCTCGCGCTGCATCAGGAAGTGCGTCTCGGTTTCGCCGACGATCTCGAAGCCGAGCCGCTCATACAGACGGCGCGCTGGGTTCACGCGCAGTACGCGCAGGTGGATCGGAAGCTGAGCGCTGTCCGCTTCGTGAATCAAGCCGAGGACGAGACGCGATCCGATTCCCTTGCCCTGATGACTCGGCAGCAGGAAGACGCGATTCAGCCGGAGCATCTCGCGATCGCGTGCGACCTTCAGGCAGCCGACGCGCTCGCCTCGGTGCTCGACGATCGGGTGCCGATCGAGCGCGAGGCTCGTGAAGAATCGCGCGCGCCGCGCCTCTTCGTCCCACGGCCCGAACGTCTCGACCACGTACGGCGCGAGTGCGGCCTTCATCAGCGCGAACGAGAACTCCGCATCGGCGTCACGCGCAGGCCGCAGCACGACCTCCGTCACGGAGCAGCGGGCTGCGTGCGGAGCGGCCGCGTGTCGTGGATGACGTAGCCGGCGACGCGCCACGCGCCGTGCTCGAGCATTGCGACGACGCGCTCGCCGCAGGTCGCGTCCGAGAACTGCGCGTCGTACTCGATCACGAAGTAGCGGCCGGGCGGCGCGCCGGGGAGGGTCTCGGTGAACAGCGCGCTCGCGAGCTGGCGCGCGACGGGCCGCCCGAGCGGCGCGCGCATGCGCGCGATCTGCGCGGGCCAGCCCGCTTCGGGCGCGCTCGCGCGCAGCGGCGCGGCGAGCGCGGGCCACGTCTCCTCAGCGGCGCCGCGATCCAGCTGATCGAGGAATTCGCTCGCGACGCCACTGGCGACGTCCACGTCCTGCGCGTCTCCCCGCGCGCCGCACGCGAGCATCGCGGCCAGCGCGCCGCACGCGAGCAACGCTCGAAACGATCGCGATGTGATGAGCACTTCCTCACGGCTCCGGGAAGAACGCCGCCCAGATCGCGAAGCTCCACAGCCCGAGGCCCAACAGCGCGCCGGCGACATCGAGCGGCGCCCAGGGCGCCGAGATGGGCAGCTCGGGAGTGAGCCGGCCGTTCAAGCGAAGCGTGACCGAGTTCGCTGCGAGGAGCGGGACGCAGCTGAAGAAGCCGATGACGGTTCCGGCTGGATCGGGCAAGCGCCACATCAGCACGAGCAGGAAGTAGGCGAGCGCCCATGCGGTCGGCGCGAAGGAGACGGCCACGCCGACGCGCGCGGCCTCGTCTCGGAGCCGACCGAACAGCGCGAAGTTCGTGAAGTTCGCGAAGAAGCCGCGCAGTGCCGCGTTCAGCTTCTCGCCGCGCGACTTGTACACGCGCCAGTTCTGATAGGACCACCAGATCTCGTAGATCCCGAAGGTCGCCGTCGACATCACGACGAGCTTGAGCGGGCTCACCGCGAAGAACGCCGATCGCGCCGGAGCAGGGTCGATCAGCTCAGCAGCCGGCGGCGCGTAGGCGTTGGGCAGGTCCGCCATCGCGCAATGGATGGCCCAACGCTTCGGTTCGCGCCAACGAGGAGTTAGGGTGCGGCATGGACGACGATCGTCCCGCGTTCCCGGCCGGCTTCTTCGATCGCCTCGACGAGACGCCAGACGCAGGCTTCTACTCGTTCCCGCGCTTCGTCACGCACATCGACGACGCAACGATCGCGGCGCTTACGGGCTACTACGGCGAGCTGCTGCGGCCGGGCGCGGACGTGCTCGACCTGATGTCGTCGTGGGTCTCGCATCTGCCGCCAGCGAGCGAAGCCGAACAGTGGCCTCCGCGTGCGCTAGAGCCTCGGCGTGCGCTGAGCGGGCATCCCGGGTCGGTCTCCGATCTGCTGCCGCTCGGGCGCGTGGCGGGCGTGGGCATGAACGCCGACGAGCTCGCGAAGAATCCTCGCCTCACCGAGTGGCGTGTCTGCGACCTGAACGACGACCCGCGCCTGCCGTTTGCCGACGCGAGCTTCGACTTCGCGCTGTGCGCGGTGTCGATCCAGTACCTGACGCGCCCGGTGGACGTGTTCGCGGAGCTCGCGCGCGTGCTGCGGCCGGGAGGGCGCGCGGCGATCGCGACCTCGCACCGCTGCTTCCCGACCAAGGCGATTCGCGCGTGGCACGTGCTGCCGCCCGCGGAGCGGCTGCGCACGATCGCGACGTACTTCGCGCTCGCCGGTGGCTTTGCGCCCGCCGAGACGTTCGATCGTTCGCCGCCGGGCGCGGATCCGCTCTGGATCGTCACCGCGACAAGGCCGTGAGGCCGGCTGTTAGGAGACCGACTCATGGTGCGCGATCGACGCGCGCCGAGGGTCCAACGCGCGCGGAGGCCACTGTTCGACTCCGCTCGGCTCCGAAGACTGCGACCCGCGAGGGAAACCCTCGCGGGTCCTCGCTGCGCGCTTCGTTGCTAGGCCAGGTTCTTCGCCCACGCGTCGTCGTTGAAGCCGACGAGCACGGTCTTGCCGACCCGGACGAGCGGCGCACGCAGGTTGCCCGTCGGTCCGAGCATCGCCTCGACGGCGGCCTTCTGCGCCTTGCCCGAGGTCGCGATCTCCTCGACCTGCTTGCCCTTCGCGACGATGACGCGGCTCGCGCCCTTCGCGATCTCCTCCGCGTCCCTGCGCGTGAGCTTCTTCGCCGCGCTCACGGTCTCTGCCGGCTCGATGTTCTTTGCGTCCATGAACTTGGACGCTTTCGCGCAGGTCGTTCAACCCTTGCGGTGGTAGTACCAGTCGACGATCCGCTTCATCGGCCACTCCGTTTTCGGGCGCGCCGGACTGCGGCCCACGAGCAGATTAGGCACGCGTTCGCGTCGTGTCGCAGCGCCGGGCAGTGCTCGCGACCGAAATAGATGATCTGAAGGTGAAGCGCGCCCCAGCTCTCGGGCGGGAAGAGCGCCTTCAGGTCGCGCTCGGTCGTCGCGACGTTCCGTCCGCTGGTGAGGCCCCAGCGGGTCGCAAGGCGGTGGATGTGCGTGTCGACCGGGAACGCCGGGATCCCGAAGCCCTGCGCGAGCACCACGCTCGCGGTCTTGTGCCCGACGCCCGGCAGCGCCTCGAGCTCGGCGAACGTCTTCGGCACCGCACCCCCGTGCCGCTCGACGAGCTGCTGCGCGAGCGCCTTCAGGTTGCGCGCCTTCGTCGGCGCGAGGCCGCAGCTGCGAATCAGCCGCAGGATGCGCGCCGTGGGCAACGCCGCGAGCGCCGCCGCGTTCGGCGCCGCCGCGAACAGCGCCGGCGTCACGAGGTTCACCCGCGCGTCGGTGCACTGCGCCGAGAGGACGACCGCCACGAGCAGCTGGAACGGATCCTCGTGCGCGAGCGGAATCGGCGCGGCGGGATAGAGCGAATCGAGCGCGGCCTGGATCCGTGCCGCCTTCTGCCGGAGCGCCGCGCGAGGCATCGCCGCAAGGTACGGCGGGCGCCGTCCGCGTCAGCCGCCGATCGCGAGATCAGGCGCCGCGCCGAACTCCGCGCGCATCGCGTCGGCGTGGCCGTGCACCTTCTTCAGGTAGGGGCCGTGGCGCAGCGGTCGGGTCCGCAGCAGGCGCTGCAGGTTCCCCGGGCCGATGTTGTAGGCCGCCATCGCGTGGTCGGTCGTGCCGAAGCGAGCGCGCAGCTCCGCGAGATACGCGAGCGCGATGCGCACGTTCTGGACCGGGTCGAGCAGCGTGAGGTTGCTCTGCCACGCAAGCCCGTTGCGCCGCGCGACTTCGAGCGCGGTCGCGGGCTGGAGCTGCATCAAGCCGAGCGAGCCGGTCGGCCCCTTCGCGCGCGGGTCGAAGCGGCTCTCCTGCGCGATCAGCGAGAGCGTCATCAGCACCGGAATCCCGTGCTCGGCCTCGGCTCGGACGAGCGCGCGCGCGACGCCCTCGCGCTGCACGGCGTCGAGGCGCTTACCGCGGCGTTCGAGCACCGCGCGCGCATACATCAGGCTCGCGTTCTCGGGCGGCGCCTGATCGAGCAGCGACGCCGACGCGCCATCCGCGATCGCGGCAGGGAACGAGACGGGCGGATGCGCCGCGGGCGCCGCCGTCGTACGCGGAACCGGCGCGAACGCGACGGGCGGGGTGGGCGGCGCCGTGCTCGCACACGCGGCCGCGAAGGCCGCGGCAAACGCGACCGCGGCCGCGCGCACTGCGCTGCGCCATCTCTTAGAGTGCGCCGGGTGAGCGACGAAAAGCCGAGCGGATTGAAGGGTTTCCAGCGGCGCTTCCTGCGCGCGCGAGCGAACCCGCTGCAGGCGATCGTCCAGGTCGGCGAGGACGGCCTGAGCGACGGCGTGATCGCTGCAATCGACGCCGCGCTCCGCGATCACGAGCTGATCAAGGTCCGGATGCGCACCCCGGCCGACAAGCACGCGCTCGCCGAGGCGCTCGCAGAGCGCTCGGGGGCCGAGCTGGTGGGGGTAGTGGGGCATACCGTGATCCTGTATCGGCCGAACGCAGAGCGATCGCGCATCCGCATTCCCGAGCGTTAGGCCACGCTACCGGGCAGCACCGAACGCTCGTGTGTCGCGGGTCACGGTTTGCTTGCGACCCGAGGTTTTCTGAGGGAGCACGCCACGCCCGCTGCCGGCGAATTGCGGCTGTCTCGCTGCGGCCCTCGCGAGCGGTTGCCGTACGCCCGCGACTACCATGCGCCGCCAATCGCAAGAAGTGAGACGCGCAAGCGAACAGGAGGCAGCGATGGCGGGGCCGCTCTCAGGGATCAAGGTCGTTGAGATCACCGGCATCGGGCCGGGGCCGTTCTGCGCGATGATGCTCGCCGACCTCGGCGCGGACGTGCTGCGCATCGACCGCTCCGCCGCAGTGCGAGCCGAAGCGCCTGCCAAGCCGTCGATGGACGTGCTCGCGCGCGGACGCCGGAGCATCGGCGTCGACCTCAAGCACCCCGAAGGCGTCGAGCTCGTGCTGAAGCTGATCGAGAAGGCGGACGTGCTGACGGAGGGCTTCCGGCCGGGGGTGATGGAGCGGCTCGGCCTCGGGCCCGAGGTGTGCCTGAAGCGGAATCCGCGGCTCGTCTACGGACGCATGACCGGCTTCGGACAGGACGGCCCGATGGCGCAGGCCGCCGGCCACGACATCAACTACATCGCGCTGGCCGGCGCGCTCGCGCACATCGGCCGCGAGGGCGAGAAGCCGCTGCCGCCGCTGAATCTCGTCGGCGATTTCGGCGGCGGCGGGATGCTGCTCGCGCTCGGCGTGTGCGCCGCGCTCGTCGAGCGCAGCCGCTCGGGCAAGGGGCAGGTGGTCGACGCCGCAATGGTCGACGGCGCCGCGACGTTGATGGCGTTCATCCACGGCTTCTACGCGATGGGCGGCTGGAGTGAGGCGCGCGGCACGAACCTGCTGGATACCGGCGCGCACTTCTACGACACGTACGAGACGAAGGACGGGAAGTACGTCTCGATCGGATCGATCGAGCCGCAGTTCTACGCGGAGCTGTTGCAGCTGAGCGGCCTCGACAAGGAACCGCTGCCGGCGCAGCTCGACCGCTCGCAGTGGCGCGCGATGAAGCAGCGGCTGACGGCGCTGTTCAAGACGAAGACGCGCGCCGAGTGGTGCGCGCTGATGGAAGGCAGCGACGTGTGCTTCGCGCCGGTTTTGACGATCCCGGAGGCGTACGAGCACCCGCACAACATCGCGCGCGGGACGTTCGTCGAGGTCGCCGGCGTGAAGCAGCCCGGCCCGTCGCCGCGCTTCAGCCGCACGCCGGGCGAGATCAAGCGCCCGCCGCCGCACCCCGGCCAGCACACGAACGAGGCGCTCGCGGACTGGGGCATCCCCGCCGAGGACGTCGCGAAGCTGCGCAACGCGAAGGCGATCGCCTAGCGCTCGGAGCGGGGACGTTCTTTGAGAAACTAAGAAACCGCAGTTCGCGAAATGCTGACGGTCGAGAACTCCGCAATCGGAGTTTTCTCAACTTCGCAAAGAACGTCCCCGTTACGCGGCGCCCGTCTCGCGGGCGTCTTCGAGATGCACGCAGCAGTCGACCAGCGTCGCGCGCCAGGGGGCTGCTTCGAGCACGCTGACCGAGGTGTTACGGAACAGCGTCGGCGGGGCGACGCCGGGCGCCGGCGGCGCGTGGAACGAGATCACGCCGCGGCAGACGAGGCCGTGCGTCACGACGGCGAGCGGCCCATCGGTGCGCGCGGCGGTGGCGAGCACGTTCCGCCACGCGCGCGCGACGCGCTCATGGAACACCTCCCAGCTCTCGCCGCCGGGCGGCGCGTAGCCCTCGGCGAACGGGTCGAAGCCGAGCGATTCGTAGGTGCGGCCGCGCAGCTCGCCGAAGTTGCGCTCGTGCAGCGCGGCGTCGAACTCGAGCGGCGCGCCGGTGGCGGCGTGCACCGCCTCGGCGGTCATCGCCGCACGCGCGAGATCGCTCGCGAGGATGCGCGCGATGCGCGCCGGACGCATGCGCTCGCCGAGCCGCAGCGCCTGCGCAATTCCGCGCTCCGAGAGCGGCGTCCCCGCCGGCTGCAGCGTGCGGTTCGCGTTCAGCTCGGTCTCGCCGTGGCGGATCAGGTAGATCGGATGCATCGCGCACCGATTTCGCACGCGCGCTGTCACCCCGCAAGCGGCGTGACACCGCTCGGGGCCTGACCCCTTTCTGTGTCATTGCGACGAACGTGGGCGGTCTTGTCCGGAAGAGACCGCCTGCGCGGGATTACTCGCGCGCGGCGAACGAGTGCGGCCGCGCATGCAGCGCCCCGTCGTCCTCGAGCTCGTCGAGCATCGGGTCGTCGAGCACGCCCGCGAGCGCGAGAGAGGGCGGCACCTCGCGCAGCGACGAGACGCTGCGCAGCGGCCGCCGACCGTTGTAACAGAGCGGGCAGAGGCCCGAGTCGTACCGCACGAACATCTGCTCACCGCAATTCGTGCACGCGTAGCGCTGGCCCTGGTGGGCGAGCGCACGCACGACGAACGAGCTGGGAATCATGCTGCGACGCGTCGGGAGGATGTGCTTCATGAACTCAGTTGTACCCCGGAGCGCCTCGTAGGTGTCGAGCCAAAGGCTTCGCGCGCCGGCAACGCGGCGGCAACCGTCGCCGTCGAAGCGTGATCTACCTGCGAGTTCCGATCGAGCGCTGAATGCAATCGCGTTGCTCACGGGGTGGCCCCCTTTCATATTGCGCTGCTGTGACGACCGCCGACGCGAGCCTGTTCGAGGGCGGGCCGGAGCCCGAGCGCAGCGCCGCGCGCGCCGAGCGCGTGCTCGCCGCGGCTTCGCTGGCGGATGCGGCGCTGCTCGAGCGCCTGCGAGCCGAGCGCCCCGCGCAGCTTGCCGGCGTGCTGCGCGCGCTCTGCGCGACCGCGCCGTTCCTCGCCGCGACGCTCGTGCGCGAGCCCGGCTTGTTATTCGCGCTCGCGCAGGACGACCTCTCGGAGCCGCGCACGCGTGAGCAGCTCTCGGCGCGCCTCGACGCGGCGCTCGCAGCCGTCCCTCCGCCGGAGCTCGGCGCCGCGTTGCGCCGCTTCAAGTACGCGGAGCTCGCGCGCATCACCGTGCGCGACGCGTCGCCCGAGCTCGTCCCCGAGGAGAACGCACTGGAGCCGCTGCGCGAGCTCTCGGCGCTCGCGGAGGCGATCCTGGCGCGCGCGTTCGAGCGCATCGCCGCCGAGCTCGCGCGCGAGCTGGGCGCGCCGCGCTGGCGCAGCGCCGCCGGCGCCGAGCTCGCGCCGCGTTTCGTCGTGCTCGGGCTCGGGAAGCTCGGCGGCGAGGAGCTCAACTACTCCTCCGACGTCGACCTGATCTACGTCTACGAGAGCCCGCCGCCCGGCGCGGAGCCGCTCGGCGGCGGCCCGCGCGAGCTCGCGCCGGCTGATTATTATGCGCAGCTCGCGCGCCGCTTCGGCAGGCTGATCGCGGAGCGCGGGCCGGAAGGCTTCCTGTACCGCATCGATCTCGAGCTGCGGCCGGAGGGCGCGATGAGCCCGCTCGTGCCGTCCTCCGATCGGCTGCTGTTGTACTACGACGGCTACGCCGCGACCTGGGAGCGCGCCGCGTTCATGAAGGCGCGGCCGATCGCCGGCGATCTCGCGTTCGGCTGGAGCCTCGCGCGCCAGATCGACCCGATGATCTATCAATCGAAGATCGACTTCGCGGGCGTCGAGTCGATCCGCGAGATGAAGGCGCGCATCGAGCGCGAGCACGCGGACGCGGATCAGGACATCAAGCTCGGAGCGGGCGGCATCCGCGACCTCGAGTTCGTCGCGCAGGCGCTGCAGCTGCTGCACGGCGCGCACGCGCCGCAGGTGCGCGGGCGCTCGGCGCCGGGCGCGCTCGCCGCGCTCGCCGAGGCCGGCCGCATTCCCGCCGAGATGCGCGACGAGCTGTTAGAGGCGTACCGCTTCCTGCGGCGCGTCGAGAATCGGCTGCAGATGGAGGACGAGCGGCAGACGCATGCGCTGCCCGCGAGCGGGCCCGCGCGCGAGCGGCTCGCGCGCACGTTGTTCTCGGGCCCGGACGCGCTCGCGCGCTTCGACGCGCTCGTGCAGCGCGCGGGCGGCGCCGCGCCGCTGCTCGATCACATGCGCGCGCACGCCGCGCGGCTGTTCTCGTCGCCGCGGATGGCGGAGCAGCTCGCGGCGCTCGCCGAGCGCGTCGCCGGCGAGATCGCCGCCTCGCCGGATCCCGCGCGCGCCACCAACAACTGGCTGCGTTTCGTCGAGGGCGTCGGCGGGCGCAGCTTCTACTTCGGGCTACTGCTCGATCGGCCCGAGCTGATCGGGCGGCTGGTCTCCCTGTTCGCGATGTCGCGCTTCCTCTCGGACGTGATCGCGCGCTCGCCCGTGCTGATCGAGCCGATCTTCGACGACCCCTCGCGCTTCGTCGCACAGCGCAGCGAGCTCGAGCAGAGCCTCCTCGCGTTGCGGCGCGAGCACGGGCGCACGGGCAGCGCCGAAGAGGGCACGCTCGCCGCGATGCGGCTCTTCCAGCAGCGCGAGCTCGTGAACATCGGCCTGCTCGATCTCTCAGGGAAGATCTCTCAGGCAGAGGTGGAGGCCGCGCTCACCGACGTCGCCGAGGTCTGCATCGGCGCCGCGCTCGCGCTCGGGCGCGAGCAGCTCGCGCGCATCGCGCCCGGCGTACACGACGTCGTCGCGAGCGGCGAATTCCTCGTCGTCGGAATGGGAAAGCTCGGCAGCCGCGAGCTCGGCTACGGCAGCGACCTCGACGTGATCTTCCTCTACGACCTGCCGGGCGCCGCGGAGAGCGAGGTCGCGCTCGCGCAGGAGCCATTCGTGCGGCTCGCGCAGAAGTTCAGCTGGGCGCTGCAGACGCGCACGGGCGAGGGCATTTGTTACGAGGTCGATGCGCAGCTGCGTCCGTCGGGGAATCAGGGCGTGCTGGTCAGCTCGCTCGCGGGCTTCGCGCGCCACCACGAGACGCACGCGCAGCTGTGGGAGCGGCAGGCGCTGCTGCGCGCGCGAGCGGTCGCCGGGAGCCCGCGGCTCGCGGCGCGCTTCGAAGCGCTGCGCCGCGCGCTGCTCGCGCGCCCGCTGCGCGGCGACGCCGGCGCCGAGATCGATCGCGTGCGCCGGCGCGTCGAGAGCGAGCTCGCACAGGAGAGTGCGCGGCGCCGCAACCTGAAGCTCGGCCGCGGCGGGCTGTTCGACGTCGAGACGATCGTGCAG
>DASTOI010000596.1:0-2293 GCA_035762585.1 Myxococcota bacterium | reverse complement strand
CTCGGCCAGCGGGCGCACGCCCTTCGCGCTCGGCGCGCTCGAGGAGGCGGCCGCCGTGGGCGCGCGGCGGCTCGCGCTCACCTGCGACCCGAGCTCGCCGCTCGCGCTCGCCGCGGAGGTGACGATCGCGCCCGAGGTCGGCGCGGAAGTGATCGCGGGCTCCACGCGCATGAAGTGCGGGCTCGCGCAGAAGATGGTGCTGCACACGCTCTCGACTGCCGTGATGGTGAGGCTCGGCCGCGTCGAGGGGAACGAGATGACGAACCTCGTGCCCTCTTCGCGCAAGCTGGAGCGGCGCGCGCTGCGTATCGTCTGCGAGCTCGCAGGCGTCCCCGAGGCGTGCGCGCGCAGCGCGCTCGCTGCGGCGCACGGCAGTGTCAGCGGCGCGCTGGCGGTGCTGCGAAAGCGCTGAGTGCAAGCGCCGCTTCGGCGCGCGCAGCGAGGCGGAGTCTTCGGAGCCGAGCGGAGATCGAACAGTGGCCTCGCTGCCGAGGCGCCGCCTCGGACAGCGCATTTCTTCGAGGCATCTGAGCGCCCGGCCTCGACCGTGCGGCTACTCGGCCTCGCCCGAGTGCCGGCGCGCGCCTTCGGCGACCGCATCCGTCACCCGCTCGCGCACGCGCGAGGTGACTGCGCTGGGAGCGCCGCGTCCGGGAACGGACTCGCTCTCCGGCTCCATCGCGGCGGCGGCTTCTTCGACGGCGACGTCGCGGGACGCCCGATCGAGCTCGCCGAGGTAGATCTTCAGCCCGCAATAGATCCCGAGGATCATCAGGAGCAAGCCGAAGACGCGCGCCATGCCGAACCCATCGGCGGCGTCGGCCGCGACTTGAATCGACGAGAGCTCGGCCCACTAGCAAGCGAAGCGCGCAGCGAGGCGCAGTCTTCGGAGCCGAGCGGAGTCGAACAGCGGCCTCCGCGTGCGTCGGACCCTCGGCGTGCGTTGATCGCGCATCCCGAGTCGGTCCGCCCCGCTAGAGCGCGCGCAAGCCAGTGATGTGCTCGCCGAGGATCAGCGTGTGCACGTCGTGCGTGCCCTCGTAGGTGCGCACCGTCTCGAGATTCACCATGTGCCGCATCGACTGGTAGTCGTCGACGATGCCGTTCGCGCCGAGCAGATCGCGCGCTACGCGGGCGATCTGGAGCGCGACGTCGACGTTGTTGCGCTTCGCCATCGAGACCATCACCGGCTCGAGCTTGTGCTCGTCCTTCAGGCGCCCGAGCCGCAGCGCGAGCAGCTGCGCCTTCGTGATCTCGGTGAGCATCTCGGCGAGCTTCTGCTGCGTGAGCTGCTTGCCGGCGAGCGGGCCGCCCTGCACGAGCCGCTCCTTCGTGTACGTCACCACCTCGTCGTAACAAGCCATCGCAGCGCCGATCGCGCCCCACGCGATGCCGTAACGCGCCTGCGTGAGACACGAGAGCGGGCCCTTCATGCCCTCCGCCTTCGGGAGGCGCGCCTCCTCCGACACTTCGACGTCCTTCAGGAACAGCTCGGAAGTCACCGAGGCGCGCAGCGAGAACTTGCCCTTGATGTCGCGCGCTTCGAAGCCGGGCGTTCCCTTCTCGACCAGGAAGCCGCGCACGCCGTCCTCGGTCCTCGCCCAGACCACCGCGATGTCGGCGAGCGTCCCGTTCGTGATCCAGCGCTTCGTGCCATTCAGCACCCAGCCGCGCCCCCGGCGCTCTGCCTTCGTCCGCATGCCCTGTGCGAACGACCCGAAGTCGGGCTCGGTCAAGCCGAAGCAGCCGATCGCGCGGCCTGCGGCCATCTGCGGCAGCCAGCGCTCCCTCTGCGCGTCGGAGCCGTACGTGTAGATCGGGTACATGCAGAGCGAGCCCTGCACCGAAGCGAACGAGCGCAGCCCGGAATCGCCGCGCTCGAGCTCCTGCATCACGAGCCCGTACGCGACGTTGTTCATGCCGGCGCAGCCGAAGCCCTGCAGGTTCGCGCCGAACATCCCGAGCTCGGCGATCTCTGGCACCAGCTCCATCGGGAACGAGCCGTCGCGCCGCACGTGCTCCTGCACGCGCGGCAGAAACTCCGCCGTCACCCAGCCGCGCACCGTGTCGCGAACCAGCCGCTCCTCGTCCGAGAGCAGCTCGTCGAGCCGCAGGAAATCGACGCCGGTGAAGCTGGCCATCAGAGCTCTCCGATCTCGCGAAAAACACGCGCAGCGTAGCCCCGAAATGCGAAGGGCCCGGCGGCGCAACCGCCGGGCCCCTCGGTCGATCCGCCGCGAGCTAGGCGGCGCTGGGCGCGCGCTTCGCGCGGCGCGTCTTCGGCTTCAGCTCG
>DASTOI010000595.1:0-8124 GCA_035762585.1 Myxococcota bacterium | reverse complement strand
ACGTCTTCGCCGATCAGGACGATCGTGTCGGCGGCGAGCACGAGCCGGCGCGGCGCCGGCGCGACCCGCTCCGCGACCGCGAGCGCCTTCTCGAGCGCGAGCCGCACGACCAGATCGCGCGGCGCCTCGCCGGCGCTCGCGCTCTCGTCGATGTCCGCTGCGAGGACGTCGAACGCGATGCCCACACCTGCGAGCAGCTCGCGCCGTCGCGGTGAGGCGCTCGCGAGCACGAGCTGCGGGAGTTCGGAGGACATCGGGCGCGAGTTAGTCGCGGCGCGCAGCGCAGTCAAGGAAGCGGCGCGGCCGCCCATCTCATTATGCTCGGCGGATGTTCGACGCCGTGATCTTCGACTGCGACGGAGTGCTGGTCGACACCGAGGTGCTCGCGCTCGAGGTCGAATGGACGCTGCTGGGCGAGCTCGGCTTCTCGGTCGATCGGGCCGCCTACGCGCGACGCTACTGCGGGCTCTCGGAAGCGGAGTGGTGCGCGGCGATTGCGCAGGAGTATCCCGGGCTTCGCGAACGCTTCGGCGAGTTTCAAGCGAGCCTTCAGCAGCGGCTGCATGCCGCGTATCACGGACACGGCCTGCGGGCGATCGCCGGAGTCGAGCGCGCGATCGCTGCCGCGCCCGGACGCAGGGCGGTCTCGAGCTCGAGCAGCAGCACACTGCTCGCGGTGAAGCTGCAGCGCACGGGGCTCTGGCCGATGTTCGCGCCGCACGTCTACGGGGCGGACGCCGTGGCGCGCGGGAAGCCGGCGCCGGATCTGTTCCTCCATGCGGCGCGCTCGCTCGGCGTGGATCCGGCGCGCTGTCTCGCGATCGAAGACAGCGCGAACGGCGTGCGCGCGGGCCTCGCCGCCGGCATGCAGGTGTGGGGGTTCCTCGGTGGCGGGCACATGAACGAGCAGCTCGCCGCCGGCCTCCGCGCGCTGGGCGCCGCCCGCCTGCTCGGGTCTTGGGACGAGGCCGCGCGGGCCTTCGAGCAGATCGCTTAGGCCGTGCCGTGCTCTCACCCTCGGTCGCGAGTAGCTTGCGCGCCCATGGCGAACCGGGTTCGCGCGGGGGTCGCGCTGCTCGTGCTGCTCGCGTTCGGCGGCTGCGCGTCGGGCGCGAAGGCGCGCGGAGGCCGCGTCGGCGACGGCCGCTCGGGCGCCTCGATCGCGGACCTCGCCGCGCTCGAGCCCGGCTGGCGGTCCGAGCGCGGCGACGACGCGGTCGTCGCGTTCCGCCACGTCGACGGCACGCGCGCGAGCTGGGTGCGCGATTGCCGCGCGGCCGAGGTCTCGCCGAAGGCATTAGGCCGCTCGCTGTGGATCGCGCTGCCAGGCGGCGAGATCGAGAGCGACGCGGCGCGCGAGGTCGCGGGCCTCCGCGCATGGGAGTTCTCAGGGCGCGCCCAACAGGGCGGCCGCGCGCTGCACGTCGCGACGATCACGCGCGTCGGCCAGCGCTGCGAGGACAGCTGGCTGCTCGTCTCGCCGCACGGCGAGCTCCATCACCGCGATGCGTTCGAACGCTGGGTCGCGAGCTTCGCGGACGGCGAGGGCACGCGGTGAGCGCGCCGCTCACGAGCGTCGGCCGGCTCGGAGCGCGCACGGTCGCGGGCATCAGCGCGAGCGGCGACTTCGTCGTGCTCGGACTCGAGACCGCGCGTGCGCTGCTCCGCCCGCGCTTTCCGTGGCGCGACGCGCTCGTGCAGTTCGACGCGCTCGCGGTGCGCTCGACGCCGATCGTCGTGATCACGGCCGTCTTCACCGGCATGGTGCTCGCGCTCCAAGCCGCGTTCGCGCTGACGCGCTTCGGCGCCAAGCCGTACGTCGGCAGCATCGTCGGCCTCTCGATCGTGCGGGAGCTCGGGCCGGTGCTCGCGGCGCTGATGGTCGGCGGCCGCGTCGGCGCGGGCATCGCATCGGAGCTCGGCTCGATGGCCGTCACGGAGCAGGTCGACGCGATCCGCGCGATGGGTGCCGACCCCGCGCAGAAGCTCGCGCTGCCGCGCGTGCTCGCGACGACGATCGGCCTCCCGCTGCTGACCTTCTTCGCGATCGTGCTCGGCGTCGCCGGCGGCATGTTCGTCGCCGACCTGCAGTTCGCGATCGCGCCGAGCTTCTATCGGCAGACGGTCGTCAGCAGCGTCGAGATGGGCGACTTCTTCTCGGGGGTGCTGAAGACCGTGTTCTTCGGCTGGTGGATCGGCATGGTCGGCGCGTTCGTCGGCTTGCGGACGACCGGCGGCACGGCCGGCGTCGGGCAGGCGACGACGCGCGCCGTCGTCGTCTCGTCGATCGGCGTGCTGATCAGCGACTTCTTCTTGACCAAGCTGTTCATGCTGCTGCCGGCGGAGCAGGCGCTGAACCGCGTGCTCGAGGCGCTGCGATGACGGCAAACGACGCGGAGCGGAGCGCGGATCCGGCGGACACGCCGGCGATCGAGCTGCGCGGCCTCACCAAGAGCTTCCGCGGCAAGGCGGTGCTGCGCGGCGTCGACCTCGCGATCGGCGCGGGCCAAACGACCGTGATCCTCGGCGGCTCGGGCTCCGGAAAATCGGTGTGCATGAAGCACATGATCGGGTTGTTACGGGCGGACGCCGGCCAGATCCACGTGCTCGGTCGCGACGTGACGCGCATCTCGGAGCGCGCCTGGGTCGCCGTGCGGCGCCACTTCGGGATGGTGTTCCAGAGCGCGGCGCTGTTCGATTCGCTGCCGGTCTACGAGAACGTCGCGTACCCGCTTCGCGAGCACGAAGACTGGGCGGAGGCGCGCATCGCGGAGCGCGTGGCGTGGTGCCTCGCTGCGGTGGGTCTCGCGGGCGTCGAGAAGCTGCTGCCGGCGGAGCTTTCGGGCGGCATGCGCAAGCGCGTCGGCGTCGCGCGCGCGATCGCGCTCGGCCCGCGCATCATGCTCTACGACGAGCCGACCACCGGCCTCGATCCCGCGAACTCGCGCCGGATCGGGGAGCTGATCCAACGCCTCCAGCGCGAGCTCGGCGTGACCTCGGTCGTCGTGACGCACGATCTCGAGCTCGCGTTCGGGATCGCGGACCGCATCGCGTTGCTGAAGGATGGCCGCATCGCCGTGGAGGGCCCCGCGCGCGAGATTCGGGCGTCGGCGCCCGCCGCGCTGCGCGAGTTCATGGAAGGCGACGAGCCGCCGCCCGCGCGGGCCGCGGCGCCCGGGTGAATCCCGGAACGATGATCGGCGAAAGGAGACTCGGAATGGATGGGCGAGGTCGGCTGAGCTTCGTGGTGGGACTGTTCGTGCTCGCGGCGTTGGGAACGCTCGCGTTCGCGCTCTGGAACCTGGGCGCGAGCCGCGGCTTGCTCGCCGAGCGCTACCGGCTGGTCACGTACTTCGAGGACGTGCAGGGCCTCGTGTCGGGCGGGCCGGTTCGGCTCGCGGGCAAGGACATCGGCACGATCGAGTCGGTCTCGTTCGCGCCGCCGAAGGACGGGCGGCCGCCGGTGCGAGTCGTGATGCAGATCAGCAGCGAGGTCCAGTCGCTGGTGCGGAGCGATTCGGTGGCCGGAATCGGCACGGTCGGGCTGCTCGGCGACAAGTACGTATCGATCTCGATCGGCACCGGCGGCGCGAAGGTGCTCGGAGACGGCGACGAGATCGCGTCGGTCAGCCCGCTGGATCTCAACATGGCGGTCGTGCGCGGCACCCAGGCGATCGACAACATCGCGACGCTCGCGCAGAACCTGAACCAAGTCGTGAGCGACTTCGATCAAGGCACCGGCGGCAAGAAGCTCGCGGATGCCGCTACCGGCCTCAGCGACATCGTCGAGCAGATTCGCAGCGGCGACGGGATGCTCCACACGCTCGTCTACGAGCCTTATCAGGGCAGCGCGCTCGCGGACGTGGAGGCCTCGCTCGCGAGCCTGAAGAACGTGATGCAGGAGGTGGAGAAGGGCGACGGCATCCTGCACGGGATGATCTACGAGCCGATCGGCGACGAAGGAGTGTTGGAGGACGCGCTCTCGGCCGCTGCGCGCATCGAGAAGGCGAGCGCGCGGCTCGAGTCGGTGCTCGCGAAAGTGGACGAGGGCGAGGGCACGCTCGGGCTGCTCGTGAACGATCCGACGGCCTATGCGGATCTGAAGGCCCTGTTAGGCGGGGCGAAGGGGAACCGGGTGTTGCAGTGGATGATTCGGCGGGCAGTGGAGTCGGGGGCGGCTTCGGCGGAAGAATCGTCGGAGCGGTCGTCGTCGAATTGAAGAGGAGGTCGTTCGGGGCAGCGCTCAGGGGGGAGGGGGTTCCGTTCCGCTGCGGGCCTTACCGTGGTTGCTGCGCTTACGGGTAGATGAGCGGGCTTCTGGGCGAGCTTGCTTCGAGGTCGTCGTTGGCTGGACGTCGAGAACGTCGCGGAGATCGATTGTCGCTTCGGGCTGGTTGCTGCGCGACTTCGTTGCTCTTCAGCGGCCCTCCGCTCCAGGACCCCCGGTCCCCCCTTCGCTTGCTCGGCGCGTTCTCAGCGCGGTCTTGAGAGGTGAGTCGTGGCGCAGCCGCGGCATCGAGCCGCGGCTGCGTCACTCTTCTTTGGGTGCTTCGCGGATCGTGGGGAATGGCGGATGAAGAATTGGAGCTTGGAAGCGGCGCGGGGGATGTTGCCGGACGTGCGCGAGCGAACGGCGCGCGCGGTGGAGGAGGTGGAGAAGCTCGAGGCGGCGCGCGAGCGGCTGCGACCGGGGCCGGCGCGGGCGGAGCTGGATGAGAAGATCGAGGGCGTCGTGCAGCGCTGGGCGCGCGAGATGGAGGCGCTGGGTCTCGACGTGAAGGGGCTCTGGCTGGTCGATTTCGATTCGGGCGCCGGTTATTACTGCTGGAAGTGGCCGGAGACCGAGCTCGCGTACTTCCACGGCTATGAGGAAGGGTTCGCGGGGCGCGCGCGGATTCAGTGATAGGCGGCGCGTCTTCGGTCGGGATGCCGCTGCGCGGTCCGGCGGGGGCTCGGCTCCGCGCGGCCGCGTGGTCGCTCTTTGTCGGTAGCGTGCGCCGTTCGAGGCTTCTGGCGCGATGTCTCGAGCCGTGAGCGCGACCGCGCCTGGGCGCTCGCTGCGCGACCCCCGCCTGCCCGCGCAGCTCCTTGCTTTGCGGCTTCGACTCGGAGTGGGAGGTGGAAGGGTGACGCGACTGCGCCGTCGAGGCGCAGTCGCGTCACTCTTTTGTGTTGCTGGCGCGCTTGAAGAGTGACGAGTCGGGCAGCCCGAACTCGCCGTCCCTGAGAACCGGGATCTCGCGCAGCGGGCTGATGCGCAGGAACTCCTCACTCGGATTCAGCACCGGCGAGAGCGGATCGTTCTCGTACGGGATGCGCTTGCGCTCCTGCACGAGCATCACCTTGCGCGCGTAGGGCGAGAGCGAGTTGCCGTAGAGCTTCAACATGCGGGCGCTCCCGTGCGCAGGCGGCGCGGCGCGCGCTCACGCGATGCGGAGGATCTCGATCCGCAGCGGCGCAGCGTTCGCGTCTATCGCGATGCGCGCGGCGCCGCCCGCGCGCGCGATCTCGCTCGCGCACTTCTGCGCGAGCGCCATCGCCTCGGCGAGCGCGTCGGGCGGCGTCTCGGCGAAGCCGGGCGCGCGCGCGTCGCGCGCCTCGACGCGCAGGCTGCCGGGAGGCTGCGGGCGCGACGGCGCGACGGCGCGGAAGCGCGCGCCCTCCTCGAGCACGCGATCGCGCGGCGCCGCCGCGCTCGCTCTCGCGAAATCGAGCAGCGGCGCCGGGTCGCGCGTCAGATCGACGAGCAGGCTTGCACGCGTCGCGTCCGAGAGCGACGCCTCGGCCTGATAAGCGGGGTGGTCGACGCGCAGCGAGACGGGTGTCGCGCGGTCGGCGAACGCCGCCGCCTGCGCGACGCTGAGCGAGAAGCGCAGGTAGTGCACCGCCGAGATGCGGTCTTCCTCGACCTGGCGCGTGTCGAACTGCGCGGGCACGCGCTCGGCGCCGATCCTCAATGCGACGCATTCGTCGATGCCGAGCAGGCGATCGAGCTCGCTGCGGATCTTCGGCGCCTCGGTGATCTCGATGAACATCGTCGCCGAGAGCTCGCGCGGACCCGGGATCAGCTCGTTGTAGACGGCGATCTCGTGCGCAACGGCGCTCGGATCGCGCGTGCGCTCGACGCGGCACATCTCGAGGATCTGCCAGCGCAGCGTCTCGCGGTCCTCGAACAAGAGCGTCACGCGGTCGCCGACCGCGACGCGGCGCGGCGCCTTGTGCGCGATCACGCGCGCGCGCAGCTCGTCGCGCAGCGCCTCGAACACGTCGAGCGCCGGAATGTCGGCGGCGGTGAGCGGCGTCACTCGGCCGCGATCCCGTAGGCGTGGCGTAACAACACGATCGGGTGCACCGGCTTCTTGTGCAGGCCCTCCTCGATGCGCAGGCCGGAGAGCGGGCAGTCGGTCGCGTAGTGCTCGGCGCGGCTCGCGCCGAGCGTGTCGAGCAGCCTCTTCGCCACTTGCAGCGATGCGTCGTGGAACTTCGCCTGCATGCCCCAGGTTCCGTCGACGCCCGAGCACGCGTCGATCAGCGTGACCTCCTCCGCGACGAGCTTCAGAACGTCGCGCGAACGGAAGCCGATGTTCTGCGCGCGCAGATGACAAGGCGCGTGGTACGCGACGTGCCCGAGCTTCTGCTGGAAGTCGCGCTTCAGCTTGCCCGCGCGCGCGATCTCGACGACGTACTCCATCAGATCGCGCGTCGCCTCGGCGACGCGCTGCGCGGCCTCGCTGCGCACGAGCTTCGGGTACTCGTGCTTCAGCATCAGCGAGCACGACGGCCCGGGGGCGACGATCAGCGCGCCCGCCTCCACGTGGGGAAGCAGGTCGGCGACGTTCTGCTCGGCGTTACGGCGCGCGGCCGCCAGATCACCGACGTCGGTGAACGGCATCCCGCAACAGCGCTCGTACGCGACGTCGACCCGGACGCCGCTGTGCTCGAGCACCACGACCGCGCTGCGCGCCGCGACCGGGTCGCTGTAGTTCACGAAGCAGGTGGTGAACAGCACCGCACGGCCATTCTCAGCGGAGCCCTTGGCGCCCCCGCGGCGCTTCCACCAGCGATCGACCGTCTCGAAGTAATAAGAAGGCTGCACCCAATCGCGGTGGATGCCGACTGTCTTCTCCATCGCGATGCGCGAGAGCCGGTTCGTGTTCGCGAAGTTCATCAGCGGCGGCGCGAGCGACGCGGCCTTGCCGATCAGATCGGTGCGCGTCGTCAGCTTGCGCGCGAACGGCACGCCGTCTCGCTGCGCGCGCGCCAGCTGGTGGCGCCTCATCAGCAGCGGGAAATCCACGTCCCATTCGTGCGGCGGCGTGTACGGGCAGTGGTTGTAACAGAGCTTGCAGTGATAACAGAGCTCGTTCACCGCCTCGAAACCCGCGGGCGTGACGCCCGCGATCTCGCGCTCGGTCGCGTCGATCAGGTCGAACAGCTTCGGGAAGGCGGGACAGAGCGGCAGGCAGCGCCGGCACTGATGGCAGACCTCGCCGACACGGCGCAGCTCGGCTTCCACCTTCGAGAGCTCGGAGAGCTCCGGGTCGTCGTAGTGGAACGAGGTGCTCGGACGTTCGGGGAGATCGACCTTCACGCGGCGTCTCCAGCGCGCTCGAAACGAGAAGGGGTGAGGCCCGCGCGGGCCTCACCCCTCCGCGGAACGACGCGAGGTCAGAGCTTCTCGAGCCCGTCGAGCGCCTTCTGGAACCGGCCCGCGTGGGACTTCTCGGCCTTCGCGAGCGTCTCGAACCAATCCGCCACGTCGCCGAAGCCTTCGCCGCGCGCGGTCTTCGCGAAGCCGGGGTACATCTCGGTGTACTCGTACGTCTCGCCCGCGACGGCCGCGACGAGGTTCTTGTCGGTCGATCCGATCGGCTTGTCCGTCGCCGGATCGCCCGCCTGCTTCAGGTAATCGAGATGGCCGTGCGCGTGGCCGGTCTCGGCTTCCGCGGTGTCGCGGAACAGGCCGCCGACGTCGGGATAGCCCTCGATGTCCGCCTGCTTCGCGAAGTAGAGGTAGCGGCGATTTGCCTGCGACTCGCCGGCGAATGCGTGCTTCAGGTTGTCGTGGGTCTTGCTGCCCTTGAGTTGCGCCATCGAAGCCTCCTGAACGAAAGGAAGAAGGAA
>DASTOI010000594.1:0-5336 GCA_035762585.1 Myxococcota bacterium | reverse complement strand
CCGCCGACGCGACGCTCGCGCGCGAGCACGCGGCGCATGCACGCAACCTCGCGCGCGCGGGGGTCGACGCGATCTTGATCGAGACGATGAACAGCGCCCGCGAGGCCGAGGCCGCGCTGCGCGCCGCGGGCGAAGCGGGCTGCCCCGCGCTGGTGAGCTTCGTGTGCGGCGCGAACGCGCGGCTCCTCTCCGGGGAGCCGCTCGCCGAGGCGATCGCGCGCGTCGCGCCGCTCGCGCCGCGGGCCGTCGGCGTGAACTGCGCGCCGTGGAGCGATCTCGCGGGCTGCCTGCCGGCGCTGCGCGCGTGCGGTCTGCCGTTTCTCGCGTATGGAAATCTCGGCGCGCCGCTCGCGAGCGGTGGTCGCAGCCACGATCTCTCGGCCGAGGGCTTCGCCGAGCACGCGATGCGATGGGTCGCGAGCGGCGCTCGCTGGGTGGGCGGCTGCTGCGGAAGCGAACCGCGCCACATCGCGGCGCTCGCGCGCAAGCTCCGTAACACCCGCACGCGCGAAGCCGGCAGGTCGGCGGCCGGGTGACACAAATTGCGTCCACGAGCCGGTCGCCTGGATCGCTCGTGCACGCTCTCGCACCGGCAACGATCGCGCCTTCGCGGCGGCGCAGCGTCGCATTGGTCCGAGCGGACTTCAGCCGGTGCCAGCTGGCACGCGGGTTGCTCTAACCCCGCGCAGGAGAAGCAAAATCTCCAGCGCCCGGGCAGGCAACCCCTCCCCTCGTGGCCTTCGCGAGGTGCCTGCTCGGGCGCTTCGCTTCGTGGGCCGCGGAGCGGTCGCCACTCAAGCCCGAAGGACGCTGCGGGCGATGCCGGCCAGGTAGAACGAGCCGGTCGCGCAGAGCAGATCCTCGCGGTTCGTCGCTTCGCGAGCGGCGCGCAGCGCGAGGTGCGGATTCGGAACGACGCGAAGGTCGATCCCGGGCGACGCGGCGCGCATCGCGTCCGCGACTTCCGCCGGCGTGAGCGAACGGATCGGCTCGGCGCGCGTGATGGTGATCCGATCGGCGTGAGGCGCGAGCGCGGCGCAGATCGCAGCGAGCGCCTTGCCCGCGGAAATCGACACGACGAGGTGCGCGCTGCGGCGCGGAATCTGCTCGAGCACGCGCGCGAGGGCTCGCGCCGACGCCTCGGTGTGAGCACCGTCGATCACGATCCACGGCGCGCGAGAGATGATCTCGATGCGGCCCGGCAGCTCGGGCCGCGCAAATGCAGACCGGGCAGCGCGCACCAGCACAGCATCGCTCGCGACGGCCAGCCGCCGAGCGCACGCCAGCGCGAGGGCTGCGTTCGCAGCTTGGTGCGCGCCGGCTGCGCCGAGCGTGAAATCACACACGAAGCCTCCGTCTTCGAAACGCACTTCGATCGCGTCCAGCGACTCGCTCTTCACCGCGACGGCCAGCTCCTCGCCGAGCCGCGCGAGCGGCGAGCCCAGCTCCAACGCGCGCTGCACGGCGACGGCCGCGGCCTCCGGCGGAAGCGCACCGGTCACGAGCGGCACGCCCGGCTTCGCGATCCCAGCCTTCTCGCCGGCGATCGCGGCGAGCGTCGAGCCGAGCTTCTCGGTGTGCTCGAGCTCGATCGTCGTGATGCACGTGACCGCGGGCGTCACGGCGTTCGTCGAGTCGAGCCGGCCGCCGAGGCCAACCTCGAGGATCGCGACATCGAGGCGCTCCTCGGCGAACAGCAGGAGCGCAGCGGCGGTCGTCGCGTCGAAGAAGCTCGGCGGGTCCGATCCTTCGCGCAACGAGTCGACCGCGGGTCGCAGGCGCTCGACGGCGTCGGCGAGGCGCTCCCCCGGGACCTCGCGGCCGTCGATCCGAAAGCGTTCGGTCCAGCGCTCGAGATGCGGCGACGTGAACGTGCCGACGCGTAGGCCCGCCGCGAGCAGGAGCGCCTCGGAGAGCAGCGCCGTCGAGCCCTTCCCCTTCGAGCCGGCGATGTGCAGCAAGCGCAGCCCGCGCTCGGGATTCCCGATGCGCTCCAGCAACGCGCGGATCGGAGCGAGAGAGAGACGTGCGCCCGCGTAGCTCGCCGAGCGTTCGAGGTTGATCAGTCCCTCGAGGTAGGCCTCGGCCGCGTCGAGCCGGGTGCGCGGCGTGCGCGCTGCGTCGCGCGGATCGTTCGCCGGCACCGGCCCCTCTTCGGTGGTGGCGCCTCAGCTCGGTGCCGCGGCCGTCTTGCGCCGCCGCGCCCGAGTCACTGCACCATGTACTTCTTCCACGAGCGGTAGTTCTTCACCGCGTCGCTCGTGCCCTCGGCGGCCGGATAGAAGTACCTCACGGCGTGGCCGCAGGTGTCGCAAATCTTGTAACAGAACTTGAACCCCTCGACTTCCTTCACCTGCCCGACGACGGTGCGGTTCTCGTCGGTGCAGCAGGCCTTCGCCTGGGGCGGCGACACGATCCGCTTCGGGTACTCGTTCTTCGGCCGCTCGTCCGTCGTGTACCGAATGATGTTGCGCGAGAGGCGGTTCGCCTTCGCCTCCGTGCTCTGCTTGCGGATGTTGCTCCCGATTCGTCTCACTCTGCGTACCTCTTCGTGGGCCGTGCGCGCGCCGACTTCTCAGTCGAGCGAGCGCAGCAGCGGGCTCAGGTCTTCGTAAGCGGTCTCGCACGGCGCGCCGCCGGCGAAACGCAGGACATCGTGCTCGTGCGCGGGGCCGAGCCGGAGCAGCGTCGAGCTGCGGGTGCCGTACTCGCCCGCGTGAATGCAGGTGCGCTCAAGGGGCGCGCCTTCCCGGCCCCCGACGTGCGACCGGCAGAGCTCGCTGAGCGCGTCGAGCGCGTCCGCCTCGCGCCCAGCGGCGATGCGCCCCACTTCGTGTTGGAGCCTCGCGATCTTCGGCACCGCCGCGTCGTTCGGGTCGGCATTTCCGATCACGTGAACGCCCGCTTCGAGCGCGCGGACGCGCGGCTTCTCCTGGTACACGATCGCGAACGCGTGGTCGGCGTCGGCGACGAACAAGTTGAAGGGGTTGTACGCGCGCGGGGCGAGCCGAAGCGCGGCCTCCGCCGCGCGGGTTGCCGACGAGTGGCCAAGGGCGTCCGCGACGAGCAAACCGCGCGAGCGCCGAGCCGGATCGACGTACGGAGTCGGTCGGTTGGTGAGCGCCGCGAACACGCCCGCATCGTTCAGGCCGAGCCAGGTGCCGCCGGCACGCTCGTCGATCGGCGCGATCACTCGCCGCCCGTGCCACTCGTGCACCCGGGGTCCAGACGCCGGGCGCGCCAGGAACTCGTCCCGGTTCGCGGCGACCAGCAGGTGGGCGCTCGGGTAGCAGCGGTGCAAGGCGATGAGGGTGCACATCGGCGTTCGCCTCTGTGCGCGAGGCTTGGCTCGCGACGAATCGGAGGAACCTATCGGAAGCTCCCCGCGGGATCAAGGGGTTCTATTAGGTTTTTGCGCACGGGTGCGAGAAAAGTGGCCCAGATCACAGCTCGGTGGCGCCCACCCCGCTCGGCCAGGTCGGCCGGTCTCTGACGTCTCACTCGCTGGTAACCAAAGCTGCGTTGGCAGCGCATCCGTATTGCCGATGCAGGGTTTCTCGATGCGAATCCCGCGGTAATCGCGTTGGCTCGAGGTAACCGCAGGATTACGATCGCCTCGTCGATGACCTTTGCGTGGTAGTGGCCACCCACAAGACAACGATGACGGTGCGAAAGGGGCAGCCCGATGCGCGCGCTTTGCCTGCTTCTCTGCATCTCGGTCGGCGGAATGATCGGGTGCGCGACAGGGGGCAAAGCGCAGAAGCCGGGGAAACGGACGCCGCCGGTCGCGTCCGGGCCGGAGCCGTCGGCCGACCCGGATGATCCGACCGCAGGCCTGCCCGAGCAGGACGTCGACGTAGAGCCCGTCGACACTGGCGTCACCGCAGGAGATCGCGCGAAGGCCGCGACCCAGGGAATGCTGATCGGCGCGATCGTCGGAGCGCAGGCCGGCCCAATCGGCGCAGCGGTCGGCAGCGTCGCCTCGATGATCTACGGCGCGGTCACCGGCGAGAGCCCGATGGGCGGAGGAGGAGGCGGCGGCGGACCGCCCGGCTCCGAGCGTGGACGCGAAGAAGAGATCGAGCGCGAGATCGAGCGCGAGAACCAGCGGCAGGGCGAGCTCGAGGACGAGATCGCCGGCGAGCTCGAGCGCCAGGAAGAGTTGTTACGGCAGATCGAGCAGGGCGAGCAGATGGAAGCGATCGCGAGCCAAGGAGCGGACGGAGAAGCCGGCGCGGTCGCGACGAACAGCCGCGAGGCGCCGAGCGCTCCGGTCGAGAAGGACCTGCCCGCTGCGATCTTCGACGAAGAGCATCGCAAGATCGCGGCCGGCGCCTGGGGAAACGAGCGCGAGCTCGCAGTGCTCGTGCGCTCGCTCGACGCGGACCGCGACGGCGCGCCCGAAGAGGTCCGATATCACGACGAGGCGACCGGCGCGATCCTGCGCAAAGAGTCGGACCGCGATTTCGACGGCGACATCGACGAGTGGACGATCTACGACGCGGCCGCGATCGCTCGCATCGAGCAGGACAACGACGGCGACGGCAAGGCCGACGAGTGGCAGATGTATGGGAAGGACGGGCGCATGACCGCGCGCGAGATCGATCGCGACGCGAACGGAGAGCGCGACGCGTTCTTCGTGTTCCGCGAGGGCGCGCTCGCCGAGGAGCGCCACGACACGAACGGCGACAAGAAGATCGATCGCGTCGTCTTCTACGCGAAGATGAAGCTCGATCACGCGGAAGAGGACCAGAACCACGACGGCAAGATCGACGCGTGGACGACCTACGAGAACGATCTGATCACGCGCATCGAGCGCGACGCGAACGGCGACGGCAAGCGCGACACGTTCGAGACCTACGACATCTCGTCGGGCCGCTCTCTGCTCGCGCTGCGCGAAGAGGACAAGAACCAGGACGGAAAGATCGACGTGAAGTCGGTCTACGAGAAGGGCAAGCTGAAGCAGCGCCAGATCAGCGACGCCGGTCTCACGCCGCTCTGAGTCACGCTCCGCTTCGCGCCGTCACTGTTTCGGCGGCTCGGCGGTCTTCGCGTCCGGCGCCAGCGCGTCCCCCTTCACGCGAATCTCGAGCTGGCGACGTTGCTGCGCGCGGAACGCCTCGATCTCGAGGCTGCGGCGCTTGATCTCGAGCTCGCGGTTCTGGCGGCGGATGCGCTCGAGCTCGGCGAGCTTGTCGCGCGAGCCCACCTCGCTCAGGTGGAAATCGAGCTCGAGCTCGAGCGACCCGCGCGAGCCGTCGCTCGCGAGCGCGACGATGCGCACGCGGTTGCGGCCTTCGCGCACCGGCACGTAGCCGGCGAACGCGCCGTCCGGC
>DASTOI010000593.1:0-6500 GCA_035762585.1 Myxococcota bacterium | reverse complement strand
CCATCTGGAACGCGCCGACGACGTTCACCGCGTAGATGCGCTGGAAGTCATCCGCCGAGAGGCCGTCGAGGTTCGCGTGCGCGACGTGCTTGGTCGTGCCCGCGTTGTTCACCAGTACGTCGAGCTTGCCGAAGCGCGCAGCGGCGTCGGCGAGCTTGCGGCAGTCCGCGTCGCTCGCGACGTCGCCCTGCACGACCAACGTTTGAGCGCCCGCCTTGCGGCAGCGCCCTGCCGTCTCCTCAGCCTCTGCTGCACTCTTCGAGTAGTTGAGGATCACCGCGCGCGCGCCGCGCTCGGCGAGCTGGATCGCGACCGCAGCTCCGAGGCCAGTCGCGGATCCCGTCACGAGCGCGATCAGCTCCGCGAAGGCCCCGCTCACAGCACGAGCTCCGCGAGCGTGCGCAGCGTCGCGACGTCGCGCGACATGAACAGCAGCGTCGTCACCGGCGTCTCGCGCCACGCCGCGAGGCGATCGCGGATGCGCTCCTTCGGTCCGACGAGCGAGATCTCGTCGGCGAACGCGTCGGGCACGGTCGCGATCGCCTCGGCGCGCTTCCCCTCGAAGAACAGCTCCTGGATCTTGTTCGCCTCGGCCTCGAAGCCCATGCGCGCCATCAGCTCCTTGTGGAAGTTGCGCTGCTTCGCGCCCATGCCGCCGATGTAGAAGCCGAGGGTCGCCTTCGACGCCATCAGCGCGCTCTTCACGTCGTCGGTGACCGCGACGTTCACGCCGGCGCAGATCTCGAAGCCGGGCTTCGCGGCCTTCAGCGAGTCGGCGTAGACCTCCTGGCGGAACGGCGAGTAGTAGAGCGGCAGCCAGCCGTCGGCGATCTCGGCTGTGAGGGCGACGTTCTTCGGGCCCTCGCTCCCTAAGAAGATGGGGATGCGCGGCCGCAGCGGGTGCGTGATCGAGCGCAGCGGCTTGCCGAGCCCCCACGAGCCCGGTCCTTTGTATGGGAGCGGATAGTGCGGGCCGGGGTTCGCGACCGGCGCCTCGCGCGCGAGCACCTGGCGCACGATCGACACGTACTCGCGCGTGCGCGCGAGAGGCTTGTCGAACGGCTGCCCGTACCAGCCCTCGACGACCTGCGGTCCCGAGACGCCGAGCCCGAGCGTCACGCGTCCGCCTGACAAGTGATCGAGCGTGAGCGCATGCATCGCGGTCGCGGCCGGCGTGCGCGCGGAGATCTGAACCACCGCGGTGCCGAGCCGGATCTTCTTCGTGTGCGCCGCGATCCACGTGAGCGGCGTGAACGCGTCCGAGCCCCACGCCTCCGCGGTGAACACGATGTCGTACCCGAGGCTCTCCGCCTGCTGCGCCATCTCCACGAAGCCAGGCGTCGGCTTGTCCTGCCAGTAGCCGAGCTGGAGACCGAGCTTGAGCTGCTGGGTCATGCGCGTTGCCCTCCGACCGAGAAGAAAGGATGGACGGAGGTAGCACGCTGGCGCGCCGCCCATCGGGCCCACTCAGGGTCAGGCACGAGTCGTCTCTCTTCGACGATCCGTGCCTGACCCCAATCGTCGCTCGGCGCAGCTTGCTACCGTGCGCGGCCGTGCGGATCGCGGTCGTCATCCCCGCGCGCGATGAAGAAGTGCAGATCGAAGCCGCGATCCGAAGCGCCCGAGAAGCTGGAGCCCGAGTGATCGTCGTCGACGGCGGCAGTCGCGATGCGACTGTGCGGCGCGCGGAGCAGTGCGGGGCGTTCGTGATCGCGAGCGCGCCCGGGCGCGCCCGGCAGCTCGCCGCGGGCGCCGAGGCCGCAGGCGACGCTGAAGCGATCGTGTTTCTGCACGCGGATTCGACGCTGCCCGCCGGCTGGGCGGCGCGCGTCGAGCGGGCGCTCTCCGACCCGCAGGTCGCGGGCGGCGCGTTCGCGTTCCGCTTCGCCGAGCGCGGCGCACTGCTGCGCTTCGTCGAGCTCGGCGTACGGCTGCGGCTCGCGCTCGCGCGGCTGCCGTACGGCGATCAGGGGCTGTTCGTGCGCGGCTCGGTGCTGCGGGCGCTCGGCGGCGTCCCGCAGGCGCCGATCATGGAGGACCTCGACCTCGTGCGCGGAATGCGCGCGCACGGCCGGCTCGCGCTGCTCCGCGACGCGGTGACGACGTCCGCGCGGCGTTATCAGGCGCGCGGCGTGCTGCGCACGATGTTGCGCAACTGGCTCGCGCTCGCGGCGTGGTCGCTCGGCGTCGACCGCGCGCGCATCGCGGCGTGGTACGCGCGATGAGCGCCGCGGCGCTGCCGGAGCCGCGCTCTCGCGAGCAGATCGCGCAGGAGCGGCGGCAGATGTTCCGCCGGCTCGCGTACTACATGAGGCGCAGCGGCCGGCTCTACGCGCTCGGCGTCGCGACCACGCTCGTCTACGCGCTGCTCTACGTCGCGTTCCCGTATGCGATGGGCCGCACGACCGATGCGGTGATCGCGTACGCGCGGCTCGCGGTCGCCGACGCGCCGGCGCATACGAGCGCCGCACGCGGGATCGCGTGGATGTGCGCCGGGCTCATCGGACTCGCGCTCGCTCGCGGCGCGGTGCGGTACTTCTCGCGCGTCGAGATCTTCAACGCGGCGCGCGAGATCGAGTACCGGATCCGCAACGATCTGTTCGCGCATCTGCAGCGCCTGCCGCAGTCGTTCTATCTGAAGTGGCGCACCGGCGACCTGATGAGCCGCTGCGTCAACGACCTGACGGCCGTGCGGCTGATGTTAGGGCCGGGTCTCTTGAATCTCGCGCAGACCCCGGTGCTGATGGCCGTCGCCGTCGGCGCGATGCTTTACCAGAACGCGACGCTCACCGGCCTGATGCTGCTTCCGTATCCGCTCTTCCTGCTGATCGCGCGCGGCTTCGGCCGGCGCATGCACGGCGCGAACCTCGCGGTGCAGGAGGGGCTCGCGGATCTCTCGAGCCATCTGCAGGAGACGTTCTCCGGCATCGCGGTCGTGAAGGCGTATGCGATGGAGGAGACTTCGCGCCGCCGCTTCGATGTGCTCGCGCAGCAGCTCTACGACCGCAACGTCGAGCTCGCGCGCGTCGGCGCGACGATGCCCGCGCTCACCGGCCTGCTCCCGCTTTCCGGGATGGCGATCGTGTTCATCGCAGGCGGTCTCCAGATTCGCGCCGGCGAGATGACGACCGGCGACTTCCTGTTCTTCATGCTGATGAACTACGAGCTCGGGCTGCCGCTGTTCATGCTCGGCTGGATGTTCAACCTCGTGCAGCGCGGGACGGCCTCGATGACGCGCATCGACGAGGTGCTCGCGACGCCGCCGTCGATCGCCGACCGCGAGGGCAGCGCGCCGATCGAGACGCTGCGCGGCGAGATCGAGCTGCGCGGCCTCACGTTCGCGTATCCCGGCTTCGAGGCGCGCGCGTCCGCGCTGCGCGACGTCTCGCTGAGAATTCCCGCCGGCGCGGTCGTCGGCATCGTCGGCCCGGTCGGCGCCGGCAAGACCGCGCTCGCGTCGCTCGTGCCGCGCCTCTACGAGCTGCCCGACGGGATGCTGTTCATCGACGGCGTCGACGTGAACCGGATTCCGCTCGCGACGCTGCGCCGCGCGATCGCGATGGTCCCGCAGGACCCGTTCCTGTTCTCGCTGTCGCTCGCCGACAACGTCGCGTACGGGCTGCCCGAGACCGACATGGCGCGGGTGCGCGACGCCGCCGAGCGCGCTCAGCTCGCAAAGGACGTCGCGGACCTTCCGTACGGCTACGGGACGCTCGTCGGCGAGCGCGGCGTGATGCTCTCCGGCGGGCAGCGCCAGCGCGCGGCGCTCGCGCGCGCGCTCGCGCTCGAGCCGCGCATCCTGATCCTCGACGACACGCTCTCGGCGGTCGACGCCGAGACCGAAGCCGCGATCCAGGCCGGCCTGCGCCGAGCGTTCGAGGGGCGCACCGTGCTCGTCGTCGCGTCGCGCGTCGCGACCGTGCGCGAGGCCGACCTGATCGTCGTGCTCGACGACGGCCGCATCGTCGAGCGCGGCACGCACGAGGACTTGCTTGCGCGCGGCGGGCTCTACACGCGGCTCGCGCACGATCAGGAAGCGGAGGCGCGCCGCCGCGAAGCGCTCGCCGAAGTCGAAGCGGAGGAGGCCCTGTGAGCGCTCCCGCGGCAGGCTCCGCGCCCCAACAACTGATCGAGGACGAGGAGCTCGGCAAGGCGTTCGACGGACGGCTGCTGCGGCGCCTCTGGCATTGGGTCGCGCCGTATCGCCGGCGCGCGCTGCTCTCGATCTCGCTGGTCGCGCCGGCGTTCGCGCTCGAGGTGCTCGGCCCGAAGGTGTTGGGCGCGGGCGCGGACTTCTGGTCGGGCACGCCGCTCGCGGGCTGGCTCGCCCCGCCGGCCGGCCTCGATCCGATCTGGTGGCTGGGCGGCCTGTTCGTGGTCATCTCGCTCGGCAATCTGCTGCTCGACTACGTGCAGGCGATCCTGCTCGCCGTCACCGGCCAGGCCGCGATGCGCGACATGCGCCGCGACGTGTTCGCGCACATCCAGAAGCTGCACATGGGCTTCTTCGACGGCTACCCGGTCGGCCGGCTCGTGACGCGCGCGACCGGCGACATCGAGCACGTGAGCGAGGCGTTCACCGCCGGCCTCGTGCTGCTCGTGACCGACGTGCTGCGCATGCTCGGCTTCGCGGTCGTGCTGTTCCACACCGACGCGCACCTCGCGGGCTGGACGTTCCTCGTGATCCCGCCGCTCGCGTTCGCCGCGTTCGTGTTCCGCTGGCGCGTGCGCGGAGCGTTCCGCCGCTCGCGCGTGTTGATCGCGCGCCTGAACGCGACGCTGCAGGAATCGGTCAGCGGCATGAAGGTGATCCAGCTGTTTTCGCGCGAGGCGCGCAACCAGCGCGAGTTCGAGAAGCTGAACGCCGAGCACCGCGATTCGTGGGTCGACTCGATCCGTTACGACTCGGCGCTCTTCACCGTGGTCGAGCTCGCGGCGGGCGTCGTGTTCTCGATCGTGATCTGGAAGGCGACCGGCTACGGGTCCGCCGGCGTGATCGTGCAGTTCGTGCGGTACATGCAGCGCTTCTTCATGCCGCTGCGCGATCTTTCGGCGAAGTACTCGGTGATGCAGTCGGCGATGGCGAGCCTCGAGCGCATCTTCGTGCTGCTCGACACGCAGCCGGCAGTGCGCGATGCGGTGGCACCCGCATCGACTCCGCTCGGCTCGGACGACTCCGCCTCGCTGAGCGCTTCGCTTGCCGTCGAGCCTGCAGCGGCGCGTGTCGCTCGACCGGCCGCGGGGCTCGGCGAGGTCGAGTTCCGCGATGTCTGGTTCGCGTATCGCGGCGAGGAGTGGGTGCTGCGCGGGCTCTCGTTCCGCGTCGCGGCCGGCGAGCGTGCGGCGTTCGTCGGCGCGACCGGCGCCGGCAAGACCACCGTAATCAAGCTGCTCGCGCGCCTCTACGAGATCCAGAAGGGCGCGATCCTGCTCGACGGCGTCGACATTCGGATGATCCCGCAGCACGAGCTGCGCCGGCGCGTCGCGATGGTGCTGCAGGACGTGTTCCTGTTCAGCGGCACGATCGCCGACAACCTCGCGCTCGGGCGCGCCGACCTGACGCTGCCCGTGCTCCAGCGCGCCGCGGCCGCGGTCGAGGCGGACCGCTTCATCGCGCGGCTGCCGCGCGGCTACGAGACCGAGCTGCGCGAGCGCGGTGCGAACCTGAGCGCCGGCCAGCGCCAGCTGCTTTCGTTCGCGCGCGCGCTCGCGCACGGCGCCGACGTGCTCGTGCTCGACGAGGCGACCAGCTCGATCGACACCGAGACCGAGGCGACGCTGCAGCGCGGCATCCACAAGCTGATGGAGGGCAAGACCGCGCTCGTGATCGCGCACCGGCTCAGCACGATCGAGGACGTCGATCGCATCTACGCGCTGCACCACGGCAAGCTCGCGGAATCGGGCACGCACGCGCAGCTGCTCGCGCAGGGCGGCTTGTATGCGCGGCTCTATCGGCTGCAGTACGGCGGGGAGGCGGCCCCCGGCGCGGCAGCGGGCTGATCCGTCTCGCGGCCGCTCCGATCAATCGCGCGGTAGCGGGAGCGTGCGCCAGGCGCCGCCGTAGGTCTCGTCCTCGGTCGCGATCGAGAACGCGGCTTCGGGCGGAGCGCTCGGCGGCGCGGCGAGCCCTTCGATCTTGAAGCCGTCGAGCTGCCAGCCGATCCGGGTCGGCGCGACGACTTCGACGGGCCGCGCGCGCTTCGGGTCGACGGCGCCTGCGCGATAGACCACGGACCGGAACGGCCCGACGTCGCCGTTCGGATCGAGCGCGGCCGCCGCCCACAACGTGCCGTGCTCGTCGAGGTAGAGGTCACCGATCGCGCGCGCCTCCGGATCCGGCTCCCAGCCTTCGGGGCGGCGCAGCGCCAAACCCCGGTTCCCGGCGACATCCCATGCGAGCGCGCTCGTCGCGAGATCGAAGCGCGCCCAGCGCAGCGAGCCGTGCGGGTGCTCCGCGGAGCCGCCGCGCTCGCCGAACACCACGAGCACGCGGCCGGCGT
>DASTOI010000592.1:0-2760 GCA_035762585.1 Myxococcota bacterium | reverse complement strand
CAGCACGAGCAGTTCGTGCGAGCCCGCCAGGCCGCGACGCACAGCTATGTCGGGTACGACGAGACGGTCCGCGCGCTGCGAGGGCGCGTGCGTGGCGCGCTCGAGCGTCTCGGCAGCCTGATGACTCGGCAGGGGCAGGTGCTGGAGAGAGTCGCGATCGAGGAGCTCGAGCTGCGCCGCGAGCGCCTCGCGGCGTCGCTCAATCAAGCTCGCTTCGCCTTCGCCGACAGCTATGACCGCGCTGCCAAGGCGCGGGCGCACTGAGATCCGCGCGGTGCGCCACAACCGTCGGACAGCGCCATGGCTCGCGGGCGCGCTCCTGACCGCGTGCGCGAGCGCGCCAGAGCGCGACACGCTCGCGACGCTGCGCGAGGTACAGCCCGACCTCTCGCCCGTCGAGGTCGGCGACAGCCTCGACCAGGCGATGCTGGGCTATCGAGAGTTCCTCGAAGAGGCTCCCACTTCCGCGCTCACGCCCGAGGCCATGCGCCGCCTCGCGGACTTGAAGCTCGAGAAGCAGTTCGGGCCGCTCGCCGACTCGCCAGGCACAGCGCTCCCCGCCCCGAAGCCGCTTGCGGTGCGGCTCGAAGGGCGCGATCGCCAGCGCGGCGACCACGCCGCGGAGCGCCCGGCGCAGACCGAAGCCGAGCTCGAGCAGCGCGCCGCCATCGAGCATTCATTCGCCGCAGCGCGCGGAGAGGTGGCGCTCGATCTGCCGGTGGCGGGCGAAGACGCCGACGGCCCGCTGGAAGCGATCGCGCTCTATGACCGCATCCTCACGGATTATCCGACGTACCCGCACAACGATCAGGTGCTCTATCAGAAGGCGCGCGCGCTCGACGAGCTGGCTCGCGTCGACGAGGCGATTGGCGTCATCGAGCAGCTCATCGCGAAGTACCCGGGCTCGCGGCACGTCGACGAGGTGCAGTTTCGGCGCGCCGAGTACTTCTTCACGCGCCGGCGCTGGCGCGATTCGGAGAGCGCGTACGCTGCGATCACTCGCAAGGGAGCCGGCTCCGAGTACTACGAGCCGGCGCTCTACAAGCTCGGATGGACGCTCTACAAGCAGGACCTCCTCGAAGAGGCGATCGACGAGTACGTCCGCCTGCTCGATTTCAAGGTGAGCAGTGGGTACGACTTCGACCAGACGCACGACGAAGACACGGAGCGGCGGATCGCGGACACATTCCGTGTGATCAGCCTGAGCTTCTCCAATCTCGGTGGACCGGAGTCCGCGTCGACCTACTTCTCGACCAAGGGCGAGCGACGCTACGAGGACCGCATCTACGCACAGCTGGGCGAGTTCTACTTCGACAAGCTGCGCTATCACGACGCCGCCAAGTCCTACAAGGCGTTCGTCACCCTACACCCCCTGCATGCGTTGGCGCCGCGCTTCGGCATGCGCGTGATCGAGATCTACGAAGCGGGTGGCTTCCCGAAGCTCGTGCTCGAGGCGAAGAAGGAGTTCGCCGCCACCTACTCCCTCGAGTCCGCGTATTGGCGCCACTCCGAACCGGCCGTCGCGCCCGAGGTGGTCGCGTACGTCAAGCGCAACCTCGCTGATCTGGCGAGCCACCATCACGCGCTGTTCCAGTCGCAGGAGGTCGCGCAGGACCGGAGCGCGAACTTCGCCGAGGCCGAACGCTGGTATCGCGCCTATCTCGCTTCCTTCCCGAAGGAGCCGGAGTCGGCGGAAGTGAGCCACCGGCTTGCGGACCTCCTGTTGGAGCATCGCGACTTCAACGAAGCGGCGCGAGAGTACGAACGCACCGCCTACGAGTACGCGCCCCACGAGCGCGCCGCATCGGCCGGCTACGCGGCGATCTACGCCTACCGAGAGGCCGAGAAGCTCGCCGAGAGGGCTGAGCTGCAGACTGTGAAGCGCGAGGCCGTGCGGACCACGCTCCGCTTCGTCGACGTGTTCCCGCAGTACGAGCAGGCCGCTGTCGTGCTCGGTGCGGCCGTCGGCGACCTGTACGAAATGAAGGAGTTCGCGCTCGCGATCGAGAACGGCAAGCGACTGATCGACAGCTACCCCACCGCGGAGGCGTCCGTTCGGCGCTCGGCGTGGATCGCCGTGGCACATTCCTCCTTCGAGCTGAACGATTTTGCCCAAGCGGAGCCGGCCTATCAGCAGGTGCTCGCGCTCACCGCAGCGGATGACGCCTCCCGTGCCGCCTTCGCGGACAATCTCGCCGCGGCGATCTACAAGCAGGGCGAGCAAGCAAGTCGTGCAGGAGACGCGCGCGGGGCCGCAGATCACTTCCTGCGAATCGCCGACGCGGCACCGAGCTCGTCGCTTCGCCCTGCCGCCGAGTACGACGCCGCCGCAGCGCTCGTCCAGCTCGAGGATTGGGCGGGCGCTGCGGCCGTACTCGAGAAGTTCCGCGAAGCGCATCCCGATCACGAGCTGGCGCACGACGCGACCAAGCAGCTCGCGCTCGCCTACCGCAAGCAGGGCGACCTGCCGCGTGCGGCGGCGGAATACGAGCGCGTCGCAGCGGAGGCGGAGACGCGCGACCTGCGCGGCGAAGCGCTGCTCGCCGCAGGCGAGCTGTACGAGAGCGCGAAAATCAGCGCGCGCGCGCTCGCAACCTATCTCACATACGTCAGCGAGTTCCCCGAGCCCGTCGAGAGGGCGGCGGAGACGCGCACCAAGCTCGCCGCGATGTACGAGACGGCCGGCGACGAGGTCGCCCGTCGCGAGCAGCTGCGCGCGATCGTGACGCTCGACGCGGAGGCGAGCGCCGCCGAGCAGAC
>DASTOI010000591.1:0-3259 GCA_035762585.1 Myxococcota bacterium | reverse complement strand
GGCGAGGCGCTCGCGGTGCGCTGCGACGTCGCGCGCGAAGAGGACGTCGACGCGCTCGTCGAGCGCGCGCGCGCGGCGTTCGGCTTCGTCGACGTGCTCGTCAACAACGCCGGCTTCACGACCGTGGTGCCGGCCGAGCAGCAATCGCTCGCGGATTGGCGCGCGCACGTCGACGTGATGCTGACGGGCTCGTTCCTATGCGCGCAGCGCTTCGGGCGCGACATGCTCGCCGCCGGCAAGGGCAACGTGATCAACGTCGCATCGATGCTCGGCGTGGTCGGCTCGGGGCAGGTGCGGCAAGCCGCTTACGCGGCCGCGAAGGGCGGGCAGGTGAACCTCACGCGCGAGCTCGCGGCGCAGTGGGCGCGGCGCGGCGTTCGCGTGAATGCGCTCGCGCCCGGCTGGTTCCCGACCGAGATGACCGGCGACATGTTCCAGGACGAGCGTTCGATGAAGTGGCTGCGGGGCCGCACGCCGATGGGGCGGGGCGGCGAGCTCGGCGAGCTCGCCGGCCCCCTGCTGTTCCTCGCATCGGACGCTTCCAGCTTCGTCACCGGCCACGTGCTCGTGGTCGACGGCGGCTGGACGAGCGTCTGACTCGGGCGCCGGAATCTCGCGCGCGAGGAGCACGCGCGAGCGCCGGTGAATCGCGTTTCGCCCTAACAGCCGCGCGCTCCGCGCGCGGCGAGACTACTTCTTGCCCGCGGCCTTCCGGCCCGACTTCTTGGGCTTCATCTTCGCGAGCACCGCGTCGCGCCAGCGTGCGGCCGCCGTGCGCGCCTGACCCTTCCCGCCGTGCAGCCGGATGGCGAAGAACTTCTGGAACTTCTTGCCGTTGCGTTGAATGTTGACGTACCAGCCGCGCGTGTCGCTCGTCTCGATCCAGTAGACGTTGGGCAGGTTCTGCATTTCTTTCCTCGCGCGGCGCGCGGAACTCGACTGCGGTCGGCAGTGGCCCCAGGTCCGTGCGTCTCGCGCTCTTGGGCTCCGGCTTCGGGCGGCGCATCCACCGTGCTACCGGGGCGGACTGTGATTAGGGTCGATCGTCTTCGGTTGGTGCGGCAGAGAGGATTCGAACCTCCACGTTCTTGCGAACGCCAGCCCCTCAAGCTGGTGCGTCTGCCAGTTTCGCCACTGCCGCACGCGCCGAAGCACTCTACCCAAATCGATTGGGCGCGAAAAGACGATTTATTGCGCTGGATCGCTCACCGGTGCCGTCGTCTGCGGATTTGTTGCGGCTTCCGGCGCCGACTCCGCAGGCGCGGGCTCCGCGGCCGGCTGCGCCGGCTCGGAGGGCGCTCCCTCAGTCATTACTTCGCCGTAGTCGCCGCCGGCCGGCGTCGCTTGTTGCGGAACGGACGGGCTCGGCGCCGCTTCCGACGCCGCGGGGCCGCCCAGCACGTCGCCCTGATCGGCGATTACGGCGACGTAGGCCAAGTAGAAACTCGTGACCATGAACACGACCGCCGAGCCGGTGGTGAGCTTCGTCAGGAAGTTCCCCGCGCCGCGGCTGCCGAACAGCGTCGTGGCGGCGCTGCCGCCGAATACCGCGCCGATCTCGGCGCCTTTGCCGCGTTGCAGCAGCACGAGCACGATCAGGATCAGGCACACGACCGTGTGCACGATGGTCACGAATACGGTCATCTCGCCCCTCCGGCTCGGCTCACGATCGAAGCGAAGCTCTTCACGTCCAGGCTCGCCCCGCCGACGAGCGCGCCGTCGATGTCGCGCTGGGCCATCAGCTCGGCCGTGTTGTCAGGCTTCACGGAGCCACCGTACTGGATTCGGATCTCGTCGCCCGCGCTGCCGAATCGCGCGACCAGCTCGGCTCGGAGCGCGGCGTGCACTTCCTGAGCGATCTCGGGCGTGGCCGTGCGCCCCGTACCGATCGCCCACACGGGCTCGTACGCGATCACGATCTCGGTCGCACGCTCGCGCGGAACGCTCGCCACGCTCTCGCGCAGCTGCGCGCCGACGATCTCGAGCGTGCGGCCCGCCTCGCGCTCCGCCAGGGATTCGCCGACGCATACGATCGGTCGGATGCGCTGTCCGAGCAGCGCACTCGCCTTCGCCGCGACGAACGCGCTGCTCTCGCCGTAGAGCGCGCGCCGCTCGCTGTGGCCGACGATCGCGTAGCGGCAGCCGGCGTCGGCGAGCATCCCCGGCGAGATCTCGCCGGTGAACGCGCCCTGAGCGTTCGGATTCACGTTTTGCGCGGCGAGCGAGACCGGGCTGCCCGCGAGCACGCGGCCCAGCGCCGCGAGCGCGACGAAGCTCGGGGCGATCGCGACCTCGGCGCTCGCTTCCGCGACGAGCGGGAGCAGATCGCGCGCGAAGGCCTCGGCCTCCGCGATCGTCTTGTGCATCTTCCAGTTCGCGGCGATCAGCGGCCGGCGGCTCATGGCTTTTTTCCTTCGAGCGCAGCGACGCCGGGCAACACGAGGCCCTGCACGAACTCGAGCGAGGCGCCGCCGCCCGTCGAGAGGTGCCCGATCTTCCCGCCGAGCCCGAGCTTGTTGATCGCGGCCAGCGAGTCCCCGCCGCCGACGACGCTGTGCGCGGGCGACGACGCGACCGCGCGCGCCACGGCTTCCGTGCCCTTGCAGAACGCGTCGAGCTCGAACACGCCCATCGGGCCGTTCCAGAAGATCGTGCGCGCGCGCGCAGCTTCCTCGGCATAGCGCGTTGCCGTCGCCGGCCCGATGTCGAGGCCCATCCAGCCGTCGGGCAGCGTCTCGACGACGCGCGCGGGCGCATCCGCGGCGAGCTGCTGCGCGATCACGTGATCGGTCGGGAGCAGCAGCTTTCGTCCCGCCTTCTCCGCGGCGGCGATCACGCGCTTCGCGTCCTCGACGCGGTCGGCCTCGACCCGCGACGCGCCGGTCGGCTGCCCGAGCGCGCGCAGGAACGTGAACGCCATCGCGCCGCCGATCGCGAGCACGTCGGCGTGGGGGGCGAGCGCCTCCAGCACCGCGAGCTTGTCGGAGACCTTCGCGCCGCCGAGGAAGCAGAGCAGGGGGCGCGCCGGCTCGCGCACCACGCGCAGATGCTTCAGCTCGTCCCGCAACAAGTCGCCCGCGGCGGCGCGCTTCACGAAGGGCACGATGCCCGCGGTCGAGGCATGGGCGCGGTGGGCGGTGCCGAACGCGTCGTTGACGTAGTCGTCGGCGAGCGCGGCGAGTGCGCGCGCGAACGCCGGGTCGTTCTTCTCCTCGCGCGGATCGAAGCGCAGGTTCTCGAGCAGCAGCAGCTCGCCGTC
>DASTOI010000590.1:0-4324 GCA_035762585.1 Myxococcota bacterium | reverse complement strand
TCGAGGTTGCGTCGCTGCGCTTGGGTTTGCGTCGCGACGCGCGGTCCCACCTCTTCGTCGATCCATCGCTTGCGCAGCTCGGGTCCGAGGATCGCGCCGATGAAGTGCGAGGCGAGGCCGATCCCCCAGAAGGTCGCCGTGATGAAGGCCGGCTTGAAGCCGCCGGTGATCAGGATCCCGAAGATCACGAGGAGGTACGCGGTGGCATGGGTGAGAAATCCGATGCGCGCGTCCGCCGCCTTCTTCGCGTCGCGCAGCGCGCGCTCCTCGGGCGTGAACTCTTTGCGGGCGGAAGGCACGAGATCGCGGAGATCTCGGCCAGCGCGGGTGATCTCCACGCGAGCGGTACGCGCCGCGTGACGCATGGCTCGCCGCATCTCTCGCCACTCGTCGCGCGAACGTCTGTCCATGGGTTCCCATCGCAGCATGGCCGCTTGCGAAGAGCAACCTCCATGCCACGCGCGAATCGGGCTGCGGCGGGCGCTCCGCGCTCGCCGCGACTCGGGGCTGCAGCGCCCGCGCTGCAGTGCTGCAGTGCCGGCGCTGCAGCGGCGCGCTTCAGCCGCGCGCGCGGAGCGTCGATTCGCTCGCCATGGCGCTCGATCTCGGCCTGCTCGTCGTTCTGCTCGCGTTCGCGTGGCTCGGCGCGTTTCGCGGCGCTGCGGAGGCGGCGATCCGGCTGGTCGGCCTCGCCGTCGCCTACGGCGCCTCGCTGCTCGCCGGGAAGCTGGTCGGAGGGTCTTGGCTCGCGATCGCCGGCGCGGGCATCGGCGCCTTCATCGCGGTGCAGCTCGGGATCGAGCTCGCGGCGCGGCGCGTGCGCGCGCGGAACGAAGGCGAGGAGATCTCGGACGCGTCTCGTGCGCTCGGTTCGCTTTGCGGGGTCGCTCGCGGCGGGCTGCTGCTCGTTCCGCTGCTCTGGCTCGCCGGCTTCAGCGAGAGCGTGCGCGCGACCGGCCGCGCCCCGGCGCTGCCGGACCTCTCGGGCTCGCGCTCCGCGGGCGTTGGGCAGCAGGTCGCCGGCCTCGCGGCGACGCAGCTCGCGGCCGACGGAGAGCGCGGCAGCCGCGTCACCGCGAAGTGGATCGCCGAGCCGGGCGACGCGATGACGGCGTTCGCGGACGTGGCTGCCGATTCGCGGCTGCGCGTGCTGCAGGCGGATCAGGGCTTCTGGAGCGATCTCGAGAACGGCGACGTCGCGAGCGCGCTCGCGCGCCCGACGTTCTCAGAGCTCGCGCGCGACGCGGAGCTCCGCGCGAAGCTCGCGGATCTCGGTCTCGTCGCCGAGACGTCGGCGGTCGACGCGCAGCAGTTCCATGAGGAGATGACGGCCGTGATGCAGGAGATCGCGCCGCGGCTCCGGGAGCTGCGCGCCGATCCGGAGCTCCAAGCGCTGCTCGCGGACGACGAGCTGCGGGCGCGGGCGCAGGCCGGTGACACGGCCGCGGTGCTGCTCGATCCGCGCGTGCGAGCGCTCGTCGCGCGCGTCTCGCGCTGAAGACCTCGCGAGCGCGTGCAGCGCCCGCGTCAATCCAATCGCGCTCGCTTAGAAGAGCGGCTGATCGTCCGGCGCGTACGCGCTGATCTCGCACGAGAGCGAGATCACCTCGAAGCCGGGGGCCTCGTAGGGGGTTGCGACCGGAGCCTGCTCTTGCGTGTTCGCTTCCATGGCGCCTCCGAGTAACACAGCCGTTTCGGTCAGAAAAGCGGCCGTTGCACATTTTTTTCAGCGCAGCAGGACGTCGCAGATCGTCCGGACGCGCCGCACCAGGCGGCCCAGCGCGTTGGTTCGGATGTTGCGGCGCAGGCGGACGAGCAGACGGCGCTCGAGCGCGTAGCGCGTCAGCTGCGCGCGGCCCGGGCCCGCGCGGCCGGCGTCGATCTCCGAGAGTGCCTTGCGCAGCTCGGGCCCGATGAAGCCCCACGCGGCCAAGTCTTCGTCGGCGAGGCGCGCGGCGATCTCGCGGCACTGCGCGAGGCGAACGGGGTCGCCCGCGAGCGCTGCCATCCACTTGCCCACCGACTGCGTGGTCGGCCGCTTCTCACGATCGACGCGGATCGGATCGCCGAGGCCGCTCGCGACCGGCCGCGTCGGCCCCTCCGCGTCGCCGTACTGAATCATGCCCGGTTGGAAATCGATCCCGACGAACGCGCAGATCTCGCGCAGGTGCTTCTCGGGGTCGCGCACGAGCTCCTCGTACCGCACGTGGATCAACGGCGCGGGCCGCTCTCGCAGGAAGCGCGCGATCGCCGGCACGTAGCGTTCGAGCACCGGGTTGCGGGCGTGCGCCGCCGCGGCATCGCCCGCGAAGAACGAATCGACGTAGGACGACCAGATCGCGATCGGGTGGCGCGTCAGCACGACGTAGCGAGCGCTCGGATACAGCTTCGTGAGAAAGTCGAGAACGAGCGCGTAAGCGGGTGTCTTGTCGAGATAAATCCGCCGGCCGCTGTGTTCGATCGAGCGGGCGTAGAGGTAGTCGGTGAAGCGCCGCAGCCCGTCGAGGTAATCCCGCTCGCCGGCAGGCAAGCCGGAGACCAGCTCCCGCAGCCCAATCTGCGTGACCACCGGGTCGTAGGGCGCCTCGTCGACCCGCTCGTGAAACCCGAGGTGCGCGAGCGGCGGCATCAGGTGCGGCTCCGCGGGCGCGAAGACATCGGGATGCGCGCCCAGCATGCGGGCGGTGAGGGTCGTGCCCGAACGCGGGGCGCCGATCAGGAAGACCAGTCGGTCCTGCATGGGGCTTTCCATCGGCTCCGACCGGCTTGCGAGTGAGTTGCGCGCGGGAAGCGCAACGTCGCGTCTCGCGCGATTTGGGCAACTCACGTCGCGAGCTGCCGATGATAGGCTCGCGTGACCCCGGAGATGCAGTGAGCGAAACGGGCGTGGTCAGGTCGAGCTTCGACTCCCGCGACAAGCTGCTGCTTGCGGGGCTGCTCGCCGTGCTCGCAGGCATTCTCCTGGATCTCGGGCGCGCCTGGTGGAGCTCGGACCACATGTCGCACGGCTTTCTCGTGCCGGTGGTCGCCTTCCTGGTTGCGGCGGGCCGCGGCCGCGAGCTCGAGCTCACGCCGGCGCGCAGCGAGCCGATCGGTCTCGCCGCGCTCGCGGTCGCGCTGATCGTCGCGCTCGGCGGCTGGCTGATGTCGTCGCTGACGGTCGGCGGCGTCGGCGTCGTCGCGAGCGTCGCCGCGCTCGTCTGGTTCCGGCGCGGGCGGGCGTGGCTCGTCGCGCTCGCGTTTCCGCTCGCGTACCTGCTGTTCATGGTGCCGCCGCCCGAGGAGTGGCACGGGCCGCTGGTCAACTGGTTGCAGAGCTGGGCTTCGCACCGTTCGGTCGAGGTGCTCTACGCGCTCGGCGTGCCGGTCTTCCTGAACGGCTTCGTGATCGAGATGGCCGGCGGCCAAGTCGAAGTGGCCGAGGCGTGCAGCGGGGCGACCTCGCTCTACACGCTGAGCGCGCTCGGCGTGCTGCTCGCGTTCATGAGTCTGAAGCGCCGCCGCACACGCGCCGTGCTGATCGCGCTCGTGCTGCCGGCGGCGCTGATCGGAAACCTCGCGCGCGTCGTCGTCACGGTCCTGCTCTGTCTCCAGATCGGGATCGAGCGTGCGACCTCCGGGTGGATCCACAGCGCGCTCGGCCTCTCGATTTACGTCGTCGCGGTCGGCGTGCTGCTGGCCGCCGACACGGGGCTGCGCGCATACGAGAAGCGGCTCGCGGCCGGATGAGCGCCCTGGCCGAGCGCGTGCGCGCGTTGGGCATCGCGCTCGGCTTCGACCGCGTCGGCTTTGCGCCGGCAGCGCCGAGCGAGCGCAACGCGTTCCTGCGCGAGTGGCTCGCGCGCGGGTACGGCGGCGAGATGGCGTACCTCGCACGGCGCTGCGAGGAGCGCATCGATCCGCGCCGGCTCGTGCCCGGCGCGCGCACGCTGATCGCGGTCTCGCTGCGCTACGCGGGCGAGCCTCCAGCGGAGCTCGGACCCGAAGGCTGCCGCATCTCCCGCTACGCGCTCGGCGACGACTACCACGAGGTCCTCGGCGAACGCCTGCGCGCCTTCGAGTGCGCGATCGAGGCGCTCGTGGACGCGCCGGTCGCGCTGCGCAGCTATGTCGACACCGGCCCCGTGCTCGAGCGCTCCGCGGCCGCGCGCGCCGGCCTTGGCTGGATCGGCAAGCACACGCTGCTGATCGATCGCGAGCTCGGCTCGTACCTCTTCCTCGGCGTCGTGATCACCGATCTCGCGCTGCCGCCCGATGCCGAGGAGCCTGATCACTGCGGGAGCTGCCGCGCATGTCTCGACGCGTGTCCGACGTCCGCGTTCCC
>DASTOI010000589.1:0-7166 GCA_035762585.1 Myxococcota bacterium | reverse complement strand
GTCGGTCGGCTACCGCGCAGAGCGCGCGATCCGGAAGCGAAGCTCGCGCCAGACCTGCACCGTCCGCACCGCGTGGAACACGAAGCACACCCCCTGCCACGCGAACACGAGCACGATCGCCTCGGCGCCGAGGCCGAGCGGCAGCGCCAGCGTGAACACGGGCAGGTTCACGTTCCGCCGCGAGATGAAGGTCCGCATCTTCACGTCGATCGGCGCGTAGCCGTGAATCGACTTGCCGGTGATCGCCTTGAAGATCGGCGCGAGCAGCCGGTCGAGCGCATAGAGCCCGAACAGCCAGAGCGTGAGCTCGAACGTCGCGCCGCGCGGACCGCCCGCGAGGCCCCACGCCCATGCGGCGTACCAGAACGGCGGATGGATCAAGTCGGTGCCGTGATCCATCACGTCGCCGAGGGGAGAGGTCGTGTAGGTGAGCCGCGCGAGCTTGCCGTCGACGGAGTCGAGGACGGCCATCGTGTACGCGGCCGCGAAGCCGAGCCACCAATGCTGCGCCGCCCACAGCGGGATTGCGGCGATGCACAGCAGCACGGCGAGCCCGGTCACCCAGTTCGGATGGACGCGCCAGCGCGCGAGCGGGCGCACCGCCGCCCAGACGAACGGCGGGAACACCCAGCGCGTCAGGAAATCCGTCGAGCCCTTGTAGTTCGACCAGAACAGCCAGCGCTCGGTGGTCGCGACGTCCGCGCTCTGGATGCGGAACGCATACGCGGGCTGATCGCGCCGCAGGTTCGTGATGTGCTCCTCGATCTCGCCGAGCGCGAGCTCGCGCAGCGCGCCGGCGCGCAGCTGGTCTTCGGCGAAGCCGCGCAGCTCGGTCGCGTCGCTCGGCGCGAGGCGCGCGCCCGGCGCGACGCGCACGAGCGCGCTTCGCTGCGCGCCTTCGCCGCCGAGCGCGGCGACGCTTTGCTCCGCGGAGACCAGCTTCGCGAGCAGGCGGGTGTCGACGATCGCGTCGCCGGGCAGCGCGAGCAGCGCACTCTGGCTCGCCGCCGCCGCGCGCCCGATGCGCTCCGCGAGCGCGCCGTGCGCCTCCGCGAGCGTGACACGGAGCTTCGCGACGAGGTCTGCGCGCAGCGCCGGCGGCGCCGCGCGCGCGTGCTCGACGACGACGCTCGAGATCTCGCCGCGCCCATTCAGCTGCGCGAGCGCCGCCAGCTGGCGCTCGACGAGCGACATCCCGAACAACCGGAGCGCGCTCTCCGGCGCCGTCGCGTCGATCCAAACGCGCAGTCCCATCGACGCGCCCACTGCCTCCCTGCGGCGGGGCAGTGTGACGAATTGGACGCGCTGCGGTATTCGGGGCGCGTGCCGAGAGACAGGCAGGGTCCAGAGGCGGTCGAGGCGCTCGTGCTCGCGGGCCGGCGGCAGGCCGAGGATCCCGTGGCGCGGGCCGCCGGCGTCTCGCACAAAGCGCTCGCGCCGTTGCACGGCCAGCCGCTGGTCGCGCACGTGCTCGCCGCGCTGCGCGGCGTACCGGCGGTGCGAGCGATCACGCTCAGCGTCGACGATCCCGCGCCGTTTCGGCGCCACCCCGAGATCGGTGCCGCGCTCGCGACGGGCAAGCTCGCGCTTCACGCGAGCGGCTCGTCGCCCGCGGACAGCGTGCGGGATTTCGTCGAGACGAGCGGCGCGGCGGTCGTGCTGGTCACGACCGCCGACCATCCGCTGCTCACGGCCGAGACGCTGCGCGCATTCCTGGGCGAGGCGCTCGCGAGCGGCAGCGATCTCGTCGTCGCGCTCGTGCCCGCGAAGGCGGTGCTCGCGGTCGCGCCCCATAACAAGCGCACCTGGCTCGCGCTCGGCCGCGAGCGCTTCACCGGCGCGAACCTGTTCCTCGCGCGCTCGCCCGGCGCCGCGCGCGTCGCCGCGTTCTGGCGCAAGGCCGAACGGTTCCGCAAGGAGCCATGGCGGCTCGCGGCGGTGTTTGGCGCGCTCACGCTCGCACGCTTCATGGCCGGCCGGCTCTCGCTCGAAGCCGCGCTCGCCGCGATCTCGAAGGCGAGCGGCGCGCAGATCAGCGCCGTCCGCCTGAGCGATGGCCGTGCCGGCATCGACGTCGACAAGCCGGAAGACTTCGCGCTGGTCGAGAAGCTGCTGCGCGCGCGCGGCTGAGCCGGCGTTTCCCTGCGAAACGTCGCCGGTCGCAACGGGTTGATGCCGGAACCCCTTGGGCGCCCGACTCGTACCTGCGCAGAGTCCAGCGCTCGCTCGGCCTCGCCGCGCCTGCGTTGCTAACCCTCGCTCGGGGACATCTCATGCTGATCGATCTCGACTCACCGGGCGAGCTGCCCGCGGGTGTGCTCGCAGCCGACGTGTGTATCGTGGGCGCCGGCGCTGCGGGCACGACGCTCGCGCGCCGGCTCGCGCGCGGCCCCCGCCGCGTGCTCGTGCTCGAGGCCGGCGGCCGCGACTACGAGCCCGCGATCGCCGCGCTCGGCGCTGGCGAGAACGTCGGCTTCCCGTACTACGAGCTCGAGGATTCGCGGCTGCGCTTCTTCGGCGGCTCGACCGCGGTCTGGGGCGGGCGCTGCGCCGAGCTCGACGAGATCGACTTCGAGCGGCGCGATTGGGTACCGCACAGCGGCTGGCCGTTCTCGAAGGACGCGCTCGTCCCGTACTACACCGCCGCGCGCAAGGTCGTCGCCCTCGAGGACCGCCCGCTCGACGCGCGGCTTTGGCGCGAGGTCGGCCTCGCGAGCGAGTCGCTCCCCGGCGAGACGCTCGAGACGAAGTTCTGGCAGTTCGACGACCGCTGGGATCGCTTCGGCTTCGCCGCGCAGAGCGATCTCGCCGCGCATCCGCGCGTCGTGATCGCGCTGCACGCGACGGTCGCGAGCCTCGCGCTGAACGACGCCGGCAGCGCGATCGCGTCGGCCGAGCTGCGCGCGCCGAGCGGGCGCCGCGCGCGCGCGACCGCGCGCGTCTTCGTGCTCGCCGCGGGCGGCCTCGACAACCCGCGCATTCTGCTCGCGTCGCGCGAGCGCTGCGAGCGCGGCCTCGGCAACGAGCGCAATCTCGTCGGCCGCATGTTCATGGAGCACCCGCACGCGCGCGGAGGGCGTCTCCAGCTGCGCAAGCTGTGGCCGGTGCTGAAAGCGTTCCGGCAATCGCACTTCATCGGCGGCGGCCGCTACGCGGCGACGCTGCGTCCGACCGACAAGGCGCAGGTCGAGCACGCGATCCTGAACTCGTCGTTCACGCCGAAGGTGCGCCTGCATCCCGGCCGGCGGCAGAACGTCGCGAGCCGCTTCTACGACACGGTCCATCGCCGCGTGAACCCGACGCGGCGCGGCCGGTTGTTATGGCGGCTGACGAAGGGCGCGGCGCGCGCATTCCAGAGCGCGACCGATCCGCTGCTCCCCTGGCTGCGCCAGCGCGCCGGCACCGCGGGCCTCTACCTCTCGGCTCGCGCCGAACAGGCGCCGAATCCGAGCAGCCGCGTGCGCCTCTCGCGCGAGCGCGATGCGCTCGGCATCCCGAAGCTCGAGCTCGACTGGCGCTTCAGTGAGCTCGATCGCCGCACGCTGCGCGTCGTCGCGCAGCTGCTCGACGCCGAGCTGCGCCGCACGGGCGCCGGCAGCGTCGCGCCCGAGGAATGGCTGCGCGAGGACGGCCCGCTCTGGGAGACGGATCCGCTGATCGGCAACCACCCGATCGGCGGCTTCCACCACATGGGCACGACGCGCATGTCCGCCGATCCGACGCGCGGCGTGGTCGACCCCGATTGCCGCGTGCACGGGCTCGCGAACCTCTACGTCGCGGGCAGCTCGGTCTTCCCGACCTCCGGCTGGGCGAACCCGACGCTGACGATCCTCGCGCTCGCGCTGCGCCTCGCGCAGCACCTCGAACAGCAATTGGGGTCGGGCACGGATCGTCGTTCTGCAGCAATCCGTGCCTGACCCCGATTGCAGTCAGAGGCGTTCGGCCGGCCGGGCGCGCACGACGGCAGTGGTGAGATCGATCTCGTGGAGCTCGCGCGCGATCTCGAAGCGCCCGCCGCTGCGCTCTCCGATCGCGAACACCTGATAAGCGGCCGGCCGCGACGCGATCGCGGACGAGGTGGCGGGCACGCCGAGCACCGGGATCGCGCCGCTCGCGCTCGCGATCGCGTCGCGCGTCGCGCGGTGCGTGTGGCCGTGCAGCACGAGCTCGGCGCCGGCCCGCGTGAGGATCGCGCACAGCGCGTCGCCGTCTTCGAGGCGCCGCCGCCACGAGACGTCCGCGCGCGTCGGCGGGTGATGCACGAGCACGACGCGGCAGAGCCCGCGCGCGCCGAGCGCGCTGAGCAGATCCGCGAGCGGCGCGAGCTGCGCTTCGCCTGCGCGTCCGGTCGCGAGATGCACGGGAGTGCGCACCGCGGAGCTGAGGCCCACGAGCGCGATCGGGCCGCGCACGCGCACGCTAGGAAAGAATGGGCCCCCGCGGGCGGGTCCCTCCGCCGCGTCCGAATTCAGATAGGGACGCCACGCGTCCATCAGCTCATGGTCCCGGGCTTCGCCCTGCGCGTCGTGATTCCCCGGCACGAGCGTCACGCGCTCGGGCGGCCCGAGCCGCGCGAGCCAGCCCGCGGCCTCGGCCACCTCGGCCTCGAGCCCCATGTGCGTGAGATCGCCGGTCACCGCGACGTGATCGGGCTCGCTCGCGACGAGATCATCGATCAGCCGCGCGGCGATCTCCGGCCGATACCGGCGACGCCGGCGCGTCTTCCACGAGATCCAGCCGAACGCGCGCTTCGCGTTCCACTCGCGCGGGCCGCTGAAGCGCACGCGCGTCGCGTGCAGATCGGAGACGTGGGCGAGGCGAAACAGCGCGGCGGCCTCCGAGAAATGCGCGCGTATGATAAGCCGCGCGCGCAGCGGGCCGAGGGCGAGCAGCGCCGGCGCCGGTGCGGGACCGCTGGACGTTGGCAGCTGGATGAGGAGCGAATGAACGGGAAGGCGTGCGCTGCGAGGAGCGCAGCGATCGTGGCGCCGCCCGGCGCGCGGCTCGCGGAGCTGTTCGCGGAGCGCAGCGACTCGCGCGTCGCGCGGAGCCTGTCGCGCGCCGGCGCGCGCGTCGTGCCCGCGGATGCGCTGCCGGCCGGCGAGCTCGCGCTGCTCGTGCGCGGCGACGCCGTCGTCGACGAGCGCGTCGCGAAGGCGTTGCTCGCGAGCGGCGAGCTGCTGCGCGTCGCCCGCGAGCTAGGCCGCGATGCGCCCGCTGCCGCGGGGATCGCGAGCGCGCGCGCCGCCGAGGCGGCGGCGTGGTTGAACGGCGGCGCCGCGCCCGCCGGGCTCGCGCCGCGCAGCGCCGAGGAGCTCGTGCCGGCCTACACCGCCGAGCTGCGCAAGCTCGCGCCGCCGCTGCTGCGGATCGCGACGCCCGAGCGCGCCGCGCAGATCGAGCGCGCGCTGTTCGACGCGTCCTACAAGGGCGTCACCGACTTCGTGACGAAGTACGCGTGGCCGCCGCTCGCGTTCCGCGTCGTGCGCTGGTGCGCGCGCGCCGGCGTGACGCCGAACGCGGTGACGATCGCGAGCTGGGCCCTCGTCGCGCTCGCGTTCGTCGCGTTCTGGCGCGGCGCGTTCGGCGCGGGCCTCGCCGCCGCGTGGGCGATGACGTTCCTCGACACGGTCGACGGCAAGCTCGCGCGCGTCACGCTCAACTCGTCGCCGTTCGGACACTGGCTCGATCACGGGCTCGACATCGCGCACCCGCCGTTCTGGTGGGCCGCGTGGGCGCACGGCATCGGCCTCGCGCTCACGTCGCCGCTCGCGTTCGTCGTCGTCGGCGGCTACGTGGTCGGCCGGCTCGTCGAGGGCGTCTTCATCCTCGCGTTCGACTTCGAGACCCACTCGTGGCGGCCGCTCGACTCGTTCTTCCGCCTGATCACCGCGCGCCGCAATCCGAATCTCGTGCTGCTCAGCGGCTTTACGCTCGCCGGCGCGCCCGCGGTCGGCTTCGAGGCGGTCGCGTGGTGGACCGCGCTCTCGATCGCGTTCCACGTGATCCGCCTGCTGTACGCGCTCGCGCTGCGCGCGCTCGGGCGTGAGCTGCGGCCGTGGGAAGAAGAAGTCGCGCTCGCGCGTGCGGCTCGGTGAGGTGCCAGCGCATGCGCGTGCTCACGATTCTGCTGTTCGTCGCTTCGCTCGGTGCGCTCGCGGGCTCCGCCGCGCTCGCCGCTCCGACCGAGTGGTGGGTGCTCGCCGCGCAGCTCGATTCCGGCGACCGCGTGCTGGTCGAAGTGACGCTCACCGATGTCGGCCCCGGCGAGCGCAACGCCGCCGCGATCGGCGAATGGATCGCGGCCGACGGCGCGCACACGCCGTTCTCGCGCGCGAAGCTCGGCGGCGACTGGACGCCGAGCGCGGACGGCCGCCGCATCGATCTCGGCAAGTTCGTGTTCGACCGCAGCGCCGCGCGCGCGCAGCTGCGCGTCGAGAAGGGCAGTCTGCGCATCGCGCTCGATTTTCCGCTGGCGGCGGCGCCGCTCGCGACCAAGCGGCTCGCCGGCGGCAAGTGGACGCAGCAATTATGGATCGCGAGCGCGCCGGTGGAGGCCTCGCTGTGGAAGCGCGGCATGGCCGAGCCGCTGCGCACGCGGGGAACGGTCGGGCTCTCGCGGCGCGAGATCCTGGGCCCCGAGGCGAAGCTCGCGGCGCGCCGGCTCGAAGCGTTCACGCTCGGCGCCGCGCCGCTCTACGTGCTCGAAGTCGCGAACGGAAAGGGCGCCGAGCGCTGGGTGGTCGCGCTCGACGCGAGCGGCAAGCTCGTCGCGCAGGACACGGGCGCGGTCGCGAGCGCCGGCGCGCTCGGCGCGCCCGCTCCGCAGCTCGCGCTCGCGGGGCCGGGCGCCACGGGCGCGCTGCTGGCCGGCACGCGGCTCGCGTCCTACGACCCGCTCGCGAACGTGCCGGCGCCGATCCGCTTCCTGCTCGGGCTGCGCTTGAAGTCGACGTGGATGGCGTCACCGTACGACGTGAGCGTGAGCGCGGCGCGGCGGAAAGGGACGGCGATCGCCAGCTACACGTTCTACGCGGAGTAGACGAGTAGACGTGCGCATCGGTCTGCTGAACAACCTGCGCGCCGGCCGCAATCGGCGCCGCGCCCAGCGCATCCTGCGCGTGATCGACGGCGCCAAGGATGTGATGCACATCGCGACGCCGTCC
>DASTOI010000588.1:0-3772 GCA_035762585.1 Myxococcota bacterium | reverse complement strand
GTCGAGCTCGGCGGCGCAGAGCGCAGGCAGTGCCTGCGGCGCGCCCGACGGCGCGCGCCGCTCCTCGCGCACGCGCGCGAGGCAGTACTCGGTCATCTCCGTCATCGCGCTCCAGCCGTCCGCCGAGATGCCGTGCTCGTGCGGGTCGTGCTGAAAGAAGCGCTGAACGAGGCGGTGCAGGTACTCGCCGTCCGCCAAAGGCAGCCCAATCGCCAGACACGCTACGCGGATCGAGAGCCGCGCGGCGACGTCGCCGACGATGTCGCAGACGCCGCGCGCGAGCTGCGGCGCGAGCAGCTCGCCGAGCAGCTTGCGCACCTGCGGCTCGATCTCGCGCAGGTGCTTGGGCAGGAAGCACGGGCGCACCACCGCGCGCAGCTTCGAGTGCGCCGGCGGATCCATCGAGTTGAGCATTGCCGTGACGGGCTGGTCCTTCGTCACGACCTGCGCGGACGACGTGCCCTTCGTCGCGGTGAAGTGCTCGGTGTCGCTCGAGACGCACCAGATGTCTTCGAAGCGCGAGAGCGCCCAGCAGTCGTACTTCTCGATGTAATACGCCGGCGCGTGCTCGCGCAGCTGGGCGTAGTAAGGAAGGGGGTTCTCGATCACGGCAGGAGCGAAGGGGTCGTAGCGGAGCACGTCACCTCCCAGATCAGGGCCGTCGCTTTGCAAGCGACATACCCCCAACAAGCGGAAGCGCGGCGTCGTTCGCGGGGCCAGCGGGCTGCGATTCGCCCCAATGCCCCGACGGCGGCGAGGCGGCCTGCCGCGCCGCAGAGCCGACGAGCAAGCGCGCGTCTCGCGGCGGCGGCACGCCGGCTGCAGACGTCCGCGCCGCGATGCGCACTCTGCTCCGCAGCGTGAACCTCCTGGACGGCGTTCGGCCGCCGCAGCCGAATCGCAGCGTGCTGATCGACGGCGACCGCATCGCCGCGATCGGCGACGCGGCCGCGATCGAGACGCGCCCCGGCGACACCGTGCTCTCGCTCGCCGGCAAGACCGTGATGCCGGGCATGGTGAGCGGCCATTTCCACGCGACGTTCGATGGTGCGACGCTCGCCGTCTCCCCGCTCGGCGTCGATCAGCCGCCCGGCGTGCTGATGCTGCGCGCCGCGAAGAACGCGCGGCTCGCGCTGGAGTGCGGCTTCACGAGTGTGGTCGGCGCCGGGGGCGGAGACGACATCGACGCGCAGCTGGCGCTCGGCATCGCGCAGGGTCTCGTGCGCGGCCCGCGCATCGTCCCGTGCAGCCGCAATCTCGGCACGACGAGCGGCTACATCGATCTCGCGCCCTGGTGGTCCGGCATGCAGAACACCGGCGCGTGCCGGCTGGCCGACGGTCCCGACGCGTTTCGCGCCGTCGTGCGCGACGAGATCCGCCGCGGCGCGCGCATGATCAAGGTGTTCGTGACGGGCGGGCACGGAAACGTCCGCACGGGGCAGCGCGAGCTCGCGCGCTCCGAGCTCGCGGCGATCGTCGAGGCGGCGCACGAGCGCGGCGCGCGCGTGCGCGCGCACTGTGCGTGGAAGGCGCACCTGCTCGAATGCGTCGCGCTCGGCGTCGATGTGATCGACCACGGCGACGAGATCGACGCCGAGTGCATCGACGCGATGGCCCGCGCGGGCACGTTCTGGGACCCGAGCGCGCTCTACCTGCAGAAGCTGCTCGAGCTGCCGGAGCTGCAGGGGCCGGCGAGCGCCGCCCTCCGAGATGCCAGCGCGCGCGAGCTCGACAACATCGCGCGCTGGCTCGCGCCCGCGCACCGCGCTGGCGTGCGCATCGTGCTGGGCGACGACTACGGCATCGCGTTCCTGCCGCACGGGAGCTACGCGGAGGAGATCGCCTACTACGTGAAGCGGCTCGGCGCGGCGCCGCTCGACGGGCTCACCTGGGCGACGCGCAACGGTGGCGCGCTGACCGGCGTTCCCGATCTCGGGACGCTCGAGCCCGGCCGGCTCGCGGACCTGCTCGTCGTCGACGGCGACCCGAGCGCAGACGTCACGCTGCTCGGCAACTCGGGCGCAATTCGCGGCGTGATGTCGAACGGCGCGTGGTTCCGGAGCCCGCAGCACTGATCGCACGGGGCAGAAGGGACGGGCCGAGATCCGCTCCACCAGGCCGGCTTCCGTCAAACGCCCGGCGACCGCCGCAGAATTTCCTCGCCGCGGAATGGCCGCCCCGCACTTTCCCATTACCTTGGCGCCGCTGTTCCTTTCGCGCGCCCGCTCGAAGGGAAGTTCGATGCGTCGGTTGGCCCTGTTCGCTCTGGTCTCGGGTTTCTTGGCTTTCTCGGCGAGCGCCGCTCTGGCCGATCAGTTCGTCGGTCAGATCACGAAGCTCGATCGATGGTCGAAGTCGGTCGAGGTGAAGGGCGGGGATCCGCAGCGCAAGCTGCGCTTCTTCCTCGGCAACAACGGCGAGGTCACGCGCGCGGGCGCGCCGGTTTCGTTCGGCGAGCTGAAGCGCGGGGATCGCGTCGAGATCGAGTTCGCGAAGCGCGGCTCGACGCCGGTCGCGCACACGATCGCGATCGTGCCCGCCGGCGCCGCGGAAGCGATCGGGATGCGCGAGTAGCGCAGCCCCCTGGAACGCCGGGATCGGCGCGGCTCGCCCGCGCCGGTCCCGTGCGTGGCGAGCAAGCGAAGCGCGCAGCGAGGCGGAGTCTTCGGCGAAACGCCTAGATGCGCTGCACCAGCCCCGCCGCGTTGTCGTGCATCACGAGCTTCTGCTCCGCGGGCGTGAACGCCTTCAGCTCGCGGATGTAGTCGGTGGGATCCGCGAGCCCCTCGGCGTGCGGCCAGTCCGACCCCATCAGCAGCCGCTCGGCGCCGATCAGGTCGCGCAGCGCGGCGACGTCGTCCTCGTGGAACGGCGAGATCCAGACGTGGCGCTTGAAGGTCTCGACCGGATCCTCGGCGAAATCCTTCGGGCTGATGCCGAACGCGCGGCGGAAGCTCTGAATCAGCCACGGCACCCAGTTCGCGCCCATCTCGATCGAGCACACGCGCAGGCGCGGGAAGCGCTGGAAGAGACCGTGACAGACGAGCGCCGCCATTGCGTCGAACGGCGCGCGCGAGCCGCCGACCACGCTCTTCCACGGGCTCATCTTGAACGACTCGACGTCGCCGCCCTCGCCCCAATCCGCGAAGTAGCGGCCGTAGCCGGAATCGCCGCCGTGGAATGCGACCGTGATGCCGGCCTCGGCGACGCGCGCCCAGAACGGGTCGTAGTACGGGTCCGCGAGCGAGCGCGAGATGCCGGGCAGCCGCACCGGCGCGGGCCGCATCACGATCACGCGCACGTCGCGCGCGAGCGCGCGCTCGAGCTGCGCGACCGCATTCTCGCGATCCATCAGCGAGATGTACGGCGCCGCGAAGATCTTGCCCTGATAGGCGTAGCCCCAGTCCTCGTGAAGCCACTCGTTGAACGCGTTGAACGCGGCAGCCACCGCGGGCGGGTCGTCGCAGAGCGCCTCCTCCATGCCGACGCCGAGCGTCGGGAAGAACAGCGCGCCTTCGATGCGCTGGCGCTTCATCACCTTCACGCGCGCGTCGCGGTCGCGATACTCGACGTGGATCGGCTCGAGCGCGCCGAACGCGTCCCTGATCGAGAGCCCGCCTCTGTTCTTGCCCTGGTAGTAGTCGTCGAGACAGCCGGGGCGCGCGACGGGATCGAAGGTCGGGTTCGGGATGAAGCGATTCACCGCGCCCGCCACCAACAACTCTTTGCGCCCGTTCACGAGCGCCCAGTCCATGCAGCGCCGCCGCATCTT
>DASTOI010000587.1:0-4450 GCA_035762585.1 Myxococcota bacterium | reverse complement strand
GGCCTGCTCCACGTGACCGACATGTCGTGGGGTCGCGTCGGACATCCGAGCGAGCTGTTCCGCGTCGGCGACGAGCTGAAGGTGAAGGTGCTGCGCTTCGACGCCGAGAGCGAGCGCGTCTCGCTCGGCCTGAAGCAGATTCAGCCCGATCCGTGGCGCGACGCGGCGATGAAGTACCCGCTCGGCCGCCGCATCCAGGGCCGCGTCGTGTCGCTCACCGATTACGGCGCGTTCCTCGAGCTCGAGCCGGGCATCGAGGGCCTCGTCCACATCTCCGAGATGTCGTGGACGAAGCGCATCAAGCACCCGTCGAAGATGGTGAACCTCGGCGACGCCGTGGAAGCCGTCGTGCTCGATGTCGACGAGGGCAATCGCAAGATCTCGCTCGGCATGAAGCAGATCGAGCCGAACCCGTGGTCGCTGATCGAGGAGAAGTACCCGGTCGGCACGCGCGTGCGCGGTCCGGTCCGCAACATCACCAACTTCGGGCTCTTCGTGGGCCTCGAGGAAGGCATCGACGGGCTCGTCCACGTCTCGGACATCTCATGGACCGAGCAGATCAAGCATCCCAAGGAGAAGTACAACGAGGGCGACGACGTCGAGGCGATCGTGCTCAAGATCGATCGCGAGAACGAGAAGTTCTCTCTCGGCATCAAGCAGCTCAGCGCGAATCCGTGGGATGACATCCTGAAGCGCTACCCGGTCGGCTCCGAGATCACCGGCCAGGTGACGAACGTGGTCGACTTCGGCGCGTTCGTGCGGCTCGAGCCGGGCATCGAGGGCTTGATCTACAGCGGCGAGCTGTCGGCCGAGCCGGTCGGCAAGCCGGCCGACGTGGTGAGCGCGGGCCAGGAGGTGCGCGCGGTGATCACGAAGGTCGATCCGATCGACCAGAAGATCTCGCTCTCGATCCGCGCGCTGACCGATCGCGAGATGCGCGATGAGCTGAAGCGCCACGCCGCGCGGCAGACCAGCACGCAGACCCGGACCTTCGGCGACCTGCTGAAGGAGAAGCTCGCGAAGAAGGAACAGGGCGAATAGGGCGATTCCTCCAGCGCGCGGCCGGCGCCGCGAAAGCGACGTTGGCCGCGCGTGAGCCGAGGCACGGAGTTCGGAAAGGACGCGGGATGACGAAGAGCGGGCTCATCGAGCGGGTTGCGGAGCTCATGCCGCACATCTCGAAGAAGGACACGGAGATCGTGGTGAACACGATCTTCGACTCGATGACCGACGCGTTGAAGCGCGGCGAGCGCATCGAGATCCGCGGCTTCGGGAGCTTCCAGGTGAAGGTGCGCGAGGCGCGCGAGGGCCGGAACCCGAAGACGGGCGACGAAGTGCACATTCCGGCCAAGCGCACGCCGTTCTTCAAGGTCGGGAAGGAGCTCAAGGAGAAAGTCGACGACGCGCCGGTATCGTCGCGTGGCTAGCGGCGCCGGAAGCGAGGCGTCTTAGGAACCGCCGTGCCGGCTACGCCTCGGGGCCGGCCGTTCCGAGCAAGCGGAACAACGCCGCGCCAGCGGCGTAGGCCGCGCGCAGCGAGGCGAAGCCGAGCGGAGGTCGAACGGATGCGACAGCTGCGCTGGTTCGTCGTGACGCTGCTGTTGTTACTGACGCTCGGCGGGATCGCGCTCTTCGTCTCCGACAACAGCGACACCGTACGCCTGGATCTTCCGTTCCTCTCCGCGGTGTACCTGGAGATCTGGCTGATCGTGCTCGCGTCCTTCTTCGCCGGCGCGTTCGCTGCGAGCGCCGGCTTGCTGTTCCAGCTCGGCCGCAAGTCGCTGGCGGCGCGCCGCTTCGAGAAGCGCGTCAAGGGCCTCGAAGCCGAGCTCGCGAAGCTGCGTGCGGCGGCGCCCGCCATCGCGGCCGGCGACGGCCCACCGCCGATTCGCACCGATCCATGAGCAGCAGCCTCGCGCGCGAGACGCCGATGGTGCGCCAGTACCTCGCGCTGAAGGCGCAGCATCCCGACGCGTTCCTGTTCTTCCGCATGGGCGACTTCTACGAGCTGTTCTTCGAGGACGCGCTGAAGGCCGCGCCGTTGCTCGAGGTGACGCTGACCAGCCGCGACAAGGACAAGCCGGATCCGATTCCGATGTGCGGCGTTCCCGTGCACGCCGCCGACGGCTACGTGAAGCGCCTCAGCGAGAAGGGCCACCGCGTCGCGATCTGTGAGCAGGTGGAGGACCCGCGTACGGTCGGCAAGCGGCTCGTGCGGCGCGAAGTGGTCGAAGTGATTACGCCGGGCTTGGTGGGAGACCCGCACGGTCTGCCCGCCGCGCGCGAGGTCGCGCTCGCCGCGCTCGTCGTCGCGGACGGCGAGGCCGGGCTCGCGGCGCTCGACGCCTCGACGGGACACTTCCGCGCGACGCGCGCGCCGCTCTCCGGCGGAGCGCTGCCGAGCGCGCTGCTCGACGAGCTCGAGCGCATCGCTCCGCGCGAGTGCGTGCTCGCGGACGACGCGAGCGAGGCGCACGCGCAGGCACTGCGCGCGCGGCTCCCGCAGCTCGTGCTCTCGCGCGCCGGCGCTGCGAGCTTCGCGCCGCAGCCGCAGGCCACCGAGCTCGCGAACGAGCCGCCTGGCGCGGATCTCTCGGCCGCCTGCGGCGTGCTCGCGTATCTCGCCGCGCATCAACCCGCCGCCGCGAAGCTCGCGCCGCGCCCGCGCCGCTACGCGCTCGGCGACACGATGATCCTCGATGCCGCCACGCGGCGGCACCTCGAGCTGTTCGAGAGCGCGGAAGACCGCACGCGGCGCGGCACGCTGATCGAGCGCATCGACGAGACGGTGACCGCGCTCGGCGCGCGCCGGCTCGCGCACTGGCTCGCGTACCCGCTGCTCGCGCCCGACGCGATTCGCGCGCGGCAGGCCGGCGTCGCGTGGCTCGCCGAGCGCGATCGCGCGCGCGCGCGGCTGCGCGGCGCGCTCGCGAGCGTGCGCGATCTCGAGCGCCAGCTCGCGAAGTGCGCGCGCCCGACCGCGGAGCCGCGCGATCTCGCGCTGCTCCGCGCGTCGCTCGCGGCGCTGCCCGAGGTGGCCGCGTCGCTCATGCACGGGAACGCCGCGCTCCTTCCCGAAGCGCCGCCGCCCGCGATCCAGCCACCCGAGCCGCTGCCCGCGCTCGTCGCGCTGCTGCAAGACGCGCTCGTCGACGAGCCGCGCCCGCTGCCGCGCGGCTCGCGCGGCGCCGGCGAGACCGGCTACCTGCGCCGCGGCTTCCGCGCCGAGCTCGATGCGCTGCGCGACGGCGCGCAGAAGGGCCGCGAATGGATCGCCGGGCTCGAGGCGCGCGAGCGCGAGCGCAGCGGCATCGCGACGCTCCGAGTCCGCTTCCATCCCGTGTTCGGGTATGCGCTCGAGGTGAGCAAGGGCCAGCTCGCGCGCGTGCCGAGTGATTACGAGCGCAAGCAGACGCTCGCGAGCGCCGAGCGCTTCACGACGCGCGAGCTGCGCGAGATGGAGTCGCAGGTGTTGGGCGCGAACGAGCGCGCCGCCGCGCTCGAGCGCGAGCTGTTCGAGCAGGTGCGGCAGGCGGCGCTCGCCGAGGCGGCGCGCATCCGCGCCGCGGCGGACGCCGTCGCGCAGCTCGACGCGCTGCAGTCGCTCGCCGAGGTCGCGCGCCGCGATGGCTGGACGCGGCCCGAGCTCGCGGACGACGCGCGGCTCGAGATCCGCGCGGGCCGCCACCCCGTCGTCGAGCGCGTGCTCCAGAGCGAGGGCGCGGCGTTCGTCGCGAACGACACGACGATCGACGCGAGCTCCGTGCGCGTGCTGCTCCTCACCGGTCCGAACATGTCGGGCAAGAGCACGTACCTGCGGCAAGTCGCTCTGATGGTGCTGCTCGCGCAGATCGGCAGCTTCGTGCCCGCCGCGAGCGCGCGCGTCGGCATCGTCGATCGCATTTTCACGCGCGTCGGCGCGTCGGATCGGCTCGCGCAGGGGCAATCGACGTTCATGGTGGAGATGCGGGAGACCGCGGAGATCCTCGCGCAGGCGACGCGCCGCAGCCTCGTGATCCTCGACGAGATCGGCCGCGGCACGAGCACGTTCGACGGGCTCTCGATCGCGTGGGCCGTCGCCGAGCACCTGCACGACGCGCCCGGCCTCGGCGCGCGCACGCTGTTCGCGACGCACTACCACGAGCTCGCCGATCTCGCGCTCGCGAAGCCGGGCGTCGCGAACGCGCACTTCGAAGCGCGCGAGGCGGCCGGCGAGGTCGTGTTCCTGCGCCGGCTCGTCGCGGGGCCGGCGAGCCGCTCCTACGGCATCGACGTCGCGAAGCTCGCCGGGCTTCCGGCGAGCGTGATCGCGCGCGCGCGCCAACTGCTCGCGCAGCTCGAGGCCGGCGAGCTCGATGCGCGCGGCCGCCCGCGGCTCGCCGCGCCGGGCAGCGCGGCGGAGTCGCCGCAGCTCTCGCTGTTCGCGGCGCCGGCGGCGCGCGATCCGGCG
>DASTOI010000586.1:0-3566 GCA_035762585.1 Myxococcota bacterium | reverse complement strand
GGCATACAGGCTCAGCAGCGGGAACGGCTCCTGGAACGACTCCGACCCGATGTTCACGATGTCCGCGCCGTGCGATCGCCGTAACAACGGCAGCGCTGCGCGCGTGCACCACACCGCGCCGAGGAAGTTCGCGCCGACCTGCACCATCACGTCCTCGTCGCTGCACTCCTCGAGCGCGCGGATGCGCGCGAGCCCGGCGTTGTTCACCAGCACGTCGACGTGGCCGAATCTTTTTTCGATCTCCGCGAACGCTGCGTTCACGCGCCGCGCATCGGAGACGTCGCACACGATCGGCAGCGCGAGCGGGCCGATCTCGGCCGCCTCGCGCTCGAGCCGCTCGCCGCGCCGCGCGAGCATCACGACGTTCGCGCCGCGAGCGGCGAACGCGCGTGCAATCGCGCGGCCGAGCCCGCGCGAGGCCCCCGTGACGACGGCGACTCGACCGACCAGCGACGGCTCGGCGTTCCCGGCGGCCATCGTCAGAGAATCGTCCCGGACGCCTTGTGCTCCAGCAGCTGCTCCATCGTGAGCCCGAGCTTCTCCATCAGCACTTCGTCCGTGTGCTCGCCCATCTCGGGGCCGCGCCGGAGCTCGGCGCGTTGGCCGTCGAACTGTGCGGGGCTGCGCACGAGGGTGAAGCGACCGCGCTTGCCGCCGTCCACCTCCTGCAGGTAGCCGTTCGCGATCGCCTGACGGTCCTCGTGCAGCTCGCGCGGTGTCTGCATCGGCGCCCACGGGCCCTCCATGCCCTCGAACGCGACACGCCACTCGGCGAGCGTCTTCTGCGCGAACGCCTTGTCGAGCTCCGCAATGCACGCGCCGCGGTTCTCGAAGCGCGCCGGGCTGTTCTCGAAGCGCGGGTCGAGGATCATGTCGGGGCGCCCGATGCGCCGGCAGAGGTCGGCCCAATAACGGTCTGCCTGCAGATGAACGAGGATCAGCCAGCGCTCGTCCTTCGTCTTGTAGTAGTTCACGACGGGGTTGAAGCGCGTCGTGCGCGCCGCCCACGGAAGCTGTTGCGTGCCCTCGGGTAGGAGCTTGCTCGCGACGATGTCCGGGGACATCACCCACATCGCCGTCGACAGCAGCGACACGTCCACGACTTTGGCTTGGCCGCTGCGCTCGCGATGGAAGAGCGCCGCGGCGATGCTGCCGGCGACCGTCATGCCGCCGATGCCGTCGCCGAAGGCGGCACGCTGGAAGAGCGGCTCGCTCATTTCCGGCGTCGTCAGCGCGGCAGCCATCCCGCTCCGCGTCCAGAATCCGGTTGCGTCGTAGCCGCCGATCTCGCGCTCAGGGCCGGCGTCGCCCTGGCCGTGTCCGCGCACGTAGATGGCGCGCGGATTGCGCGCGCGGATGTGCTCCACGTCGATGCGCAGCTTGCGGCGCGCCTCGGGCAGGAAGTTCGTGAGAAAGACGTCGCACTGCTCGGCGAGGCGATAGAGCAGCTCGAGCCCGCCCGGCGTCGCGATGTCGATGCCGACGCTGCGCTTGCCTCGGTTCGGCTGCTGGACGAGGAAGTCGACGCCGCCGACGTCGACCGAGACGCCGCTCGTCGCGAGACCGCGCTGCCCGTCGCCGCGCACCGGATGCTCGATCTTGATCACGTCCGCGCCCCAGTCCGCGAGCACCGCACCCGCGGACGGCACGAACCAGAACTGCGCGACCTCGAGCACGCGCACGCCTTTCATCACGTCGAGCACGAGCTGTCTCCTCTCAGCGGCCGGTCGGGTTCAGCTGCGCGATCACGTCGCGGGACGTCACGACCTTCCCCGGCGCGTACCCGATCGGCGCGCGGCCCGCGAGGGATACGGGTCGGGTGTCGACGCCGCGCCCCAGCTCACGCAGCGCATGCACGCTGCACTTGTTACGGCCGCCCGCCTGCTCGAGCCCGTCGAAGCGGTAGTGCCGCAGCACGTTCTCGAACGTGATCTTGTCGATCTCCGCGTCGGGAATGCCGCCCGGCACGCTCTGGATGCTGCGCCAGACGCCCTCGGGCATGTCGGGCCACAAGCAGTCCGAGTGCGGGTAATCGACTTCGAGGCAGATGTTGTCGACGCCGATCCGGTGCCGGTTCGCGAGGCCGACGTCGTCCTCGATGAAGCAGGTGAGGATGTGCTCGCGGAAGACGTCGCTCGGGCGCTTTCCGCCGTACTGCTTGTTCGTCCACGCGCCGTGATGACGGTTCGTGAAGTCGGCGCGCTCGAGCAAGTACGGCACCCAGCCGATGCCGCCCTCGGAGAGGGCCATCTTCAGAGTGGGGTAACGCTGGAACGCATCGAGCGTGATCCAGTCGGCCGCCGAGTTCGCGATCGAGATCGGCATGCCGGTGATCCACGCCTCGATCGGCGACTCCATCGACGGATACGGCGGCGCATAGCCGGTGCCGATGTGGCAGTTGATCACGACGCCGAGCTCGGCGCAGACCCTCCAGAACGGCTCCCACACCGGATCGTGGATGCCCGGGAGCCCGCGCGCCGCCGGGTTATCAGGGAACGTGACCGCGTTGCAGCCCTTCGCGTGCACGCGCTCGACCTCTTCGACGATCAGCGCCACGTCCCACTGCGGGATGTTGGCGAGCGGGATGAAGCGCGTCGGGTGCTTCGCGCACCACGTGTCGATGTGCCAGTCGTTGTAGGCCTGCAGCACGCGGTAGGCGTTCTTCGGATCCTTCTTCGCGCGGTCGCACAGCAGGCGACCGTCGAACTTCACGAACGTGCCGAAGCACAGCGACGCGAACACGCCGTTCACGTTCATGTCGTCGACGCGCGCATCGACGTCGTAGGACGCCTTGCGCAGGTGCTCGAAGCGCGCCGGCTCCATCCCCCACTCGTGCTTGGGACGGCCGACGACGGCGTTCAGGCCGATGTTGACCGAGACGAGGTCGTCCCAGACCCACACCTCGTCGCCGCGCTCGTTCTCGACGACGTGCGGCTGCACCACGTCCTTGGGCAAGTGCCCGCGGAACATGTCGGGGGGCTCGACGATGTGATCGTCGACGCTCGCGATCACCATGTCTTCCATGCGCATGTCGCTTCTCCTTCGCGCCGACGCGCGCTCGCTTCGAAGCTTTGCGGCCCCGGTGGAGAGTAGGCTAAATCATATAACTGATTCCATTCAAGTGCCCTTCCCGCACCTGGCGCCGAGGAGACCGCATGCCGTCCGCGCTCACCGGGCTGCGAGCGCTCGACCTCTCGACGACGCTGGCCGGCGCGCACGTGGGCCAGCTGCTCGCGGACTACGGCGCCGAGGTCGTGCAGATCGAGCCGCCGGGCGGCAGCCCGCTTCGCGCGGAGGCCGCGTGGCCCTTTTGGGCACGCGGCAAGAAGAGCATCGCGCTCGATCTGAAGCGGCCCTCGGATCGCGACGTCGTGCTTGGTCTCGCGCGCGAGCTCGACGTGCTCGTCGAGACGTGGCGGCCCGGCGTCGCCGAGCGGCTGGGTCTCGGCTTCGAGGAGCTCGCCGCGGCGAACCCGCGCCTCGTCTACGCCTCGATCACTGGCTTCGGCCGTAACAACCCGTTCTCGAGACTCCAGGGCTATGAGGGAGTCGTGATGGCGAAGCTC
>DASTOI010000585.1:0-2611 GCA_035762585.1 Myxococcota bacterium | reverse complement strand
CCGGCGGCGATCGCGAGCAGCGCGGCGAGCGCCGCCGCCGGCGCCGCCGAGACGCGCCGCGCGGCCCAGCATGCAAGCCCGGCGAGCGCGCCGATCGCTGCATACACGACGCACACGAGCACGAGCCCGCGCTGGAGGGTCTGCGCGGGCGCATTCGCGGCGAGCGCCGCGCGCGCCCACTCCGCGACGCCGATCGCGACGGCCATTCCCGCGCCGGCGAACACCGCCGAGATGCCCGGCGCTTCCGAATCCCGCAGATCGACGCGAAGTGCGCTCACCGCCACCGCCAGTGCATGCCCGCACCGCGGGCGCGCAGCGAGCCGCAGGCGAGCGGAGTCGAACAGTGGACGCCGAGTTTGCAGCGACTCGGTGTGCGGTGTTCGCGCATCCGCAGTCAGCCTCCTAAAGCGAGCCGGTATCGGTGGGCAGGCCGAGGAACATGCGGCCGGTGAGCTCGAGCGTCGGCGGCGCGACCATCAGGTGCTGCGTCGCGACCTGCGCGTCGCGGCAGATGCGCTGCAGCGGCGAGCGCTTGTAGATCGCGCTCGCGCCGCCGAGGTCGACCATGCGCGCGGCGATACGGGCGGACGTGCGCGCGGCGTGGGTCGTCGCGAGGCGGAGATCACGGCGCAGCTCGATCGGCACGCCGTCTCCCGAGGACGCGCGCGTCCACGCCGCGTCGACGGCTTCGCGCAGGAACGCGCGCGCCGAGCGCAGCTCCGCCTCGGCCTCGGCGACGCCGCTCTGCACGAGCGCGCGCTCCGCGAGCGTGCGCGTGCTGCCGGTCGGCTTCTTCGCAGCCGCGAGCAGGGCGAGCTCATCGATCGCGGCGCGCGCGAGGCCCAGGCCGACCATCCCGATGCCGAGCGCGAGCAGCGTGAAGTTCGGAAAGCGGAAGAGCGGGCGATCCGGCGGCCGCTCGCGCAGGAAGCCGACGACGCGCTCGGCGGGCACGCGCACGTCGTTCAGCGCGAAGTCGGTGCTGCCGGTGCCGCACAGACCCGAGACGTGCCACGTGTCGAGGAACTCCACCTCGCGCGCCGGGACGAGCACCATGTGCGTGCGTGGCGCGCCGCCCGCGCGCGTCATCGGCGCGCCGTTCTCGAAGAAGCGACAGCCGGCGAGCACCCAGTCGGCGTTCTGTGTGCCGGACCCGAACGCCCAGCGCCCGTTCACGCGGAACGAGTCGCCTTCGCGTTCGGCCGTGCCGGAGGGCGCGAACACGCCGGAGAGCAGCGTCGTCTCCGGCGGCGTGAAGACCGCGCGAGCGGTGGCCTCGGGCAACGTCGCGAGCGCGGTCGCCGAGGTCGCCGCGATGAACGTGCACCACGCGGTGCTGCCGTCGGCGCGCGCGAGCGCCTCGAAGGTCTCGGCAACGGGCCAGACCGGCAGCTCGAGGCCGCCGCATTCGCGCGGCGCCCAGCTGCGGTAGAAGCCGGCCGCCGCGAGCTCGCGGTGCAGATCGGCGGGCAGCTTGCGCGCGGCTTCGATCTCGTCCGCGCGCGCGCGCAGCTGCGGCGCGAGCTCGCGCGCGCGCTGCGCGGGCTCGGCCTCGGCAGCCGCGAACGCGAGCGTCATCTCCCTAATTCCCACCGCGCCACGCCGCTCCCCAGCGCTCCGCGAACGCGAGCTTCTCGACCGGCCGCCGCGAGATCGGCCCGTGACCCTTGCCGGCGGGCCAGCCGACCGGCACCGCGCACGCGGTCGCCCACGGCTGCGGGATCGCGAGCAGCTCGCGCACCTCCGGCTCGACTTCGCATAACAACGTGGTGAGCACGCAGCCGAGCCCCTCGGCGCGGCACGCGAGCAGGAAGTTCTCGACCGCGGTGTAGACCGACGCGCCGCCGACGACCGAGATGCGCGGCTGCTTCGCATCGGTGATCGCCATGTGCTCGGGGTTGAAGCAGAACACCGCGACGAGCGGCGTCGCGGCGAAGTGCTCGGCGAGATGATCGCCGGCGTCGAGCGTGCGCTGCGTCTTCCCGCGCAGCTCCGCGGGCGCGTTCGCGAGCGCTTTGCGGTGGCCGGCGGAGTACGCGCGCCAGCGCGCGTCGTAGAGCGCGCCGAGCTTCTCCTTGAGCCCGCGCTCGCGCACGACGACGACGCGCCACGGCTGAACGTTGCCGCCGGTCGGCGCCCACGCCGCGGCCTGGAGCACGCGCTCGGTCACGTCGGGCGGGATCGGATCCGGCTTCAGCCGCCGCACCGCGCGCAGCGTCGACATCGCTTCGTAGAGCTCCACGAAGATCTCCTCGTCAGCGGCCCGCGAACTTCGGCGCGCGCTTCTCGCGTAGCGCGGCGAGCGCTTCCTGGTGATCCGCGCTCCTGAACGTCACGAGCTCGAGCGCGAGCGACGTGTCGAACGCGGTGTTCAGCGCGTCCTTCACGAGCTTGTTGACGGCGGCCTTCGTGAACTGCACGGCGAGCGGCGCGCCGGCGGCGAGCCGCGCGGCGAAAGCCATTGCCTCGCGCTCGAGGTCGGCTGCGGGAACGACGCGGTTCACGAGCCCGATGCGCTCGGCCTCGTCGGCCTTCAGCGCATCGCCGGTCATCAGGTACTGCTTCGCGCGCGCGGGGCCGAGCAAGAGCGGCCAGATCGCGGCGCCGCCGT
>DASTOI010000584.1:0-6986 GCA_035762585.1 Myxococcota bacterium | reverse complement strand
GCCTCGACGAAGCCCGCGAGCGCGGAGACCATCGGCTTCGGCCAGCCCGGCTGCCTCCCTAACAAGCAGCGCTCGCCGTCGTGCACGAGCATGATCACGACGGGATCGGTGCGCGGAAAGTGCTCGCTGCTGCACGCGGTGCACAGCCGCGACCAGCCGCCGTCCTTCGGGCGCGTTCTCTCGCCGCAGCCCGGGCAGAAGCCGTGGCGCGCGTGCCAATCGACGATCTGGCGCGCCTGCGCGGCGATGCCGCCGTCGCCCGGCGGAAGCAGGCCGACCGTCGCGCGCAGCTCGGGGAAGGAAGCGGCGCCCTCCCAGCCGAACTCGGCGAGCGGATTCGCGACCGCGGAGATGTCGACCGCGAAGTGCGCGCGCCCATCCGCGACGCCGAGGAAGACGGGCTCGGGGCCGGCGTGGCCGTCGAGAATCGCGGGCGTCGCCCACGCGAGGCGCTTCTCGTCGCCGTCGCGCACGAGCGGCGCCAGCTTCCACACGGGCAGGATGCGCGTCGCATCCTCTTGCAGCGCCTTCGCGAGGTAGGTCGCGTCGCGGCGGTGCCGCTCGTCGCGATCGAGTGTGTTGCCGGAGAAGGCGATCGGACGCGTCATCGCGGCACGCTACGACAGCGAGCCGCGCCGCGCGACGTGAGCGTACGTCTCCGGCTTGTTGGGTGACTTTCGGCAGCGGCTCGGTCAGCAGAGACGCGCCGTCCAGCGCGCGAGCTCGCCGTGGAGCCGCGCGTGCAGCTCGCCTCCGCCGGCGCCGCGCTCGATCGCCGCGAAGCGCTGCACGAGCTCGTCGTCGTCGCCCGCGCGCAGTCTGTGCGCGCCCATCGGGAACAGCACGCCGCGCTCCTTCGAGATGTGGGCGCGGAGCAGCGCGCAGTACGCGCCCGCAGCGGCGTCGACGCGCGGCCGATCGCCGGCGACCAACGCGGCGTCGAGCTCGGCGAGCAGCTGCCGGCTCTCGGCGTGCTCGAGGAGCATCATGCCGATCGGCCCGCCGCGTTTCGGAATCCCGCGCTGCTCGAGCAGCGGGAAGAGCGCCTGCTCCTCCTTCGCGTGATGGCACGCGTCCGCGAACTTGCGGAAGAAGTCGAGCGCCCACGCGCCGAACGCGAATGCGGTCGCGTCGTTCGCGTCGCGTACCGTTTTCGCCAGCAGCTCGATCACTTCCTCGATCGCGCGATGATCGTGCTCGAGCTCGTCTTGGAACTTCACGGCGGCTCCTGCGCGGGCGCGCCGCGACCGGAATTGCATCGCGTGTGCCGGGCGAGAGCCGCCGAGCGCGAGCGTCGCGCAGGCGCGTGGGGCGGCGCGCCGGGCGGAGCGCCTCAGCCGCGCGCTCTCGCTACCGCGTGAGGCGCTCCACGAGCGCGTCGAACGCGCGGTCGGCGATCTCGATCATCTCGGCGTCGGTGCGGTCCTGGATCGGGTGCGCGGTGTAGACCGCGGCGAGGTCGGCGCCGAGCGCTCTACCTTGAGCATTCGCGCCGTCCTCGAACTCGACGGTCGCGACGAACACGCCCGGGACGCCGCGCAGCTCCAGATCGCTGATGTCGTGCACACTGCACGACGTACAGCTGCCTCAATCCGCGAGCGCCTCGATCACCGCGCCGCACTCGCTCGCGATCTGATGGCGGAGGTCGACGGGCGCGGGCTTCGTGAAGGTCGGCTTCTTGTAGCGCTTGACCGAGGCTCCCGCCTTGGCGAGGCGCGTCTCGATCCGGTTCAAGAACACGTCTCCACGCGGCTTCGAGATGTCGAGCAGCCCGACCGTGACACCGGAGAGTGTCGGAAGCCGCGGCAGCCGTTCGCGCTGCGCGGGTGCGCGCTCGCTGGTGGGATCGAGCAGGATGCGCGGAGCAGGCGTCTCGGCCACGGCGGTCTCCTTCGCTCGCGCAAGATGGCGCAGGCGCCGGTCGCGAGCCAGACGCCGGACGCGCGGCGGCCGAGGTGTTAGGTTCGGCCGCGAAGACGCAGCATGGCGCGTGGGCGGCTCGGTTCACGGCAGAGGCGCGAGCTGTGGAGCTACACCGAGCTGTTCTCGGTGACGCTCACGCTGGCCTGGTGGTCGGCGATGTTCCGAGTGATCTGGGTGACGTTCGTCATCAGCTGGAGCGACTCGCTCGACGTCGGGTGGCTCTCCGTGGCCAGTGAAGCACCGCCGATCCTGGGCTCGTTGGCCGCCGTGGTCTTCGGGCTGCTCGTGATGACCGCCGGATGCCTGCTGGAGCCGCGCAATCGGACGCGGACGGGCTACGCGCTCGCCGGGATCAATTGCGCTTTCGCCGTTCTACTCGGCGCCGCTGTATTTCTGCACGCAAGCTTCGCGCTCGAGGTCGCTGCGCACCGGGCCTCCGGCGCCCCCTCCGGATCGAATCTCGCGAGGGAGATCGCCGGGCGCTGGCAGGTGGTCGCACGCGACGAACCCGTAGGCGCGCCGCGCTTTCCCGCCACCGTCCACTGGATCGAAAGGAATCCTGACCGGCTCCGCATCACGCGCGGGGCGTCGAGCACGGTCGATGCCTGGTGGTCGCTCGAAGCGACCCCTGGCTTTCGCCCGACCACGAGGCTCTTCGCCCGCCTGGAGCACTTGCTGTTCGGGACCCGGGAGGTCCCGCTCATGTCCTTTGAGCCGAGAAGCTTCGAGGGCGCGTGGTACGAGCGGCCGGCTCTTCTCATTCACGCGCTGATTCCTCCTCGGATCGAGGTGCTTCCGTCCAACGGCTATTGCGTTTGGGCGGCCGAGCTTCATGAGCCCAACACACGGACGCTCGAGCTCGTCACGGTGCAGGTGAACCGCGAGCCGGTTCCCATCTCACGGGTCGTCCTGCGACGCGCCGACGCACCCGAGACCGGCCGGGATTTGGCCGAAGAGCTCGCGCAATTGCGCGAGACGCCGCTTTGGCGCTGAGGTTCACCGCACCGGCGCGTCGAAGTAGCTCTCCGGATACGGCTCGTCCGCGAGCATGAAGTGCCACCATTCGGCGGCGTAGGGCACGAAGCCTCGGCGTTCCAGCGCGGCGCGGAGCTCGTTACGGAGCGCGCGCGCCGCTTCCGGCACCTCGAGCGAATCGCCCGCCGAGCGCGGGTCGAAGAAGTCGAACGGCGTGCCGAGGTCGAGCTCGCGGCCTGCGGCGTCGACGAGCGTCAGGTCGACGGTACTGCCGCGCGAGTGGCCGGAGCGCTCGGCGATGTAGCCCTTCGCGAACAGGTCGTGCTTCGCGACGCGCGGGTAATGACGCGCGCGCGAGACGGCGTCGTCCGGCGTGCGGGACCAGCGCACGAAGTGGTCGACCGCGCGCTGAGGGCGGTAACAGTCGAAGACGAGGAGGCCGAGGCGCTCTGAGCGCAGGTCCTTCTGCACGCGCGCGAGCGCCTCGGCAGCAGCACGCGTGAGCAGACACTGCGCCGTCTCGTAGTCGTCGATGCGCTCGCCGGTGAAGTTGTTACTGCCGGCGTAGCGCAGATCGAGCGCGATCGTCGGATCGACGGCCGCGAGCGAGACGAAATCGCGCGGGAGCGCCGTGAGATCGCCGCGAGGCCGGCACGCGGGTCCGCCCAGCGCGAGCACGCAGAGCAGCCCGGCGAGGACGGAGCGCTCGGCGCGGTAGAGTCGCCGCAACTCGGAGGCCTCCATGACGACGATCGCGACCGTAACGGGATCGACGACGCCGGAGAAGCTCGGCAAGACCTTGATGCACGAGCATCTCGTGATCGGCTACCCCGGCTGGGAGTCGCACACGACCGAGCCCGGTCCTAAGCGCGCCGACATGCTCGCGAAGTGCGTCGCGCGGATCGAAGAGCTGAAGGCGAACGGCTTCCGGACGCTGCTCGATCCGTGCCCGAACGACCTCGGCCGCGACGTCTCGCTCGCGCAGGAAGTCGCGGCGCGCACCGGCTTCCAGATCATCGTCGCGACCGGCCTCTACAAGCAGGAAGAGGGCGGAGCCGCCTACTGGCACTTCCGCAATTCATTCGGTGACGTCACGAACGCGATCGCCGAGCTGTTCATCCGCGAGATCGAGGACGGCGTCGGCGAGACCGGCGTGCGCGCGGGCATCATCAAGCTCGCGACCGGCCGCGGCAAGATGACCGACTACGAGCGGCAGATCTTCACCGCGGCGGCGAAGGCATCGGTTGCGACCGGCGCTCCGATCACGACGCACACGGACGGCGGCACGGTCGGCGATCTCCAGCAGCAGCTGCTGACGAGCCTCGGCGTGCCCGCGCACCGCATCGTGATCGGCCACTCGTGCGGCACCTCCGATCACGCATATCACCTCCAGATCGCGCGCGGCGGCTCCTACCTCGGCTTCGACCGCTTCGGCATCGAGATGATCCGCCCCGACGCCGAGCGCGTGAAGGCACTCGTCGCGCTGATCCGCGCCGGCGCCGGAGATCGCGTCGTCGTCTCTCACGACAGCGTCTGGTGCTGGCGTGGCATGCCGTTCGCCGACCCGAAGATCCTCGAGGCCGCCGAGCAGATCTGGAACCCGCTCCACTTCACGCGCCGGATCGCGCCGCAGCTGAAGGCGGAAGGTGTTACGGACGCGCAGCTGGCCGCGCTGATCGAAGACAACCCGCGGCGCTTCTTCGCGGGGCAGAAGCTCGCGGCGCTGGCGTAAGAGCACGCGGCGCTCCCAGCGAGCAAGGCGGCTGCTTTCTTCCGCGCGCCCGCGCGAGCGCGCGCACCTCCCGCCGCGCGCCGTAGCGAACCAAGCCGAGCGTCTACACCAATTCCGCCGTGCCGAGATCCAGCCGAAGCTTCGCCCCACACAGCTCGACGCTCATCGCGCGCTCCGCGAGCGCTGAGTCGCTGCTCGCGGCGAGCGCGCGCCGGCCATCAGGGAGATCGCAGACGAACAGCGTGCGCGAAGGCAGCTCGCCTTCGAACTGCACCGTGTACGACACGCAGCTCGCGTCGCCGCGCGCGTCTTCGGCGAGCGGGATCTCCGTGGTCTCGCGCGCGACGGATTCGCTCACGTCGTCGAAGCCGAATGCGCGCTCGGGCGGCGCGTTCGACCAGAGCGTGACGCCTTGCTTCGTGAGGAATCCGCTCACCGCGTTCAACATGCCGATCTCGCCCGGCGACTCCCGTAACAGCTGCGCCATGCGCACGGCCGCCTGCAGCACGAAGTTGTTGAGCGGTCCGCCGGCGAACGCCATGCCGCCGGTGACGGTGAGATCGGCGTCCTCCGGGATGCCGAGCTCGCGGCACTGCAGCCGCACCGCGACCGGGAAGCAGGAGTAGAGCTCGCGCTTCGCGACTCGGCCGATCTCGATGCCCGCGCGCGCGAGCGCCGCGCGGCCTGCATGCGCGAAGCCCGGCGAGCGAGCGAACGGGCGCCGCTGCGAGAGCGAGACCATGTGGTTGGACTCGGCGGCCGCGAGCGGAAGCACCCAGCGCGATTCGGGAATCCCGTGCGCGCGGGCCGTCTCGGCCGACGTCATCACCAGCGCGGCCGCCTGATCCACGTTCCACTGCGAGTTGTGCAGCTTCGTGTACGGGAATGCGAGCATGCGGTTCTTCGCGCTCGCGTCGCGCACGTCGGCGACGCGAACCACGCTGCGGCTCCAGGCTTCGGGATTGCGCGCGGCGACGTCGCTCATGCGCGACCACAGCGCTGCCACGTCGTCGCGGTGCTGCGCGAGCGAGACGCCCTCCGCGTGGCGCAGCGCGTTCTCGATCATCGCGTACTGATTCACCGGCAGGACCATGCCGAGCTTCACCTCGGCGGGATGCACGACCTCCTGCTTCGGGCGCAGCACGCGCGCCGGCGTGACGCCGACTTGTTGGGTGAGCGGCGCCGCGACGCCGCGCTGCTTTGCGCGGGCGGCCCGGGCGCGCGCCTCGCCGCCGGCGATCACGATCACGTCGGCCTCGCCGGCCGCGATCATCCGCGCAGAGTCGCCGAGCAGCGTCGTCTGCAGCACGCCGATCTCGGCGAGCTCGCTGCGCGCGCCGGCCGCGCCGGCCGACTCCGCGAGCGCGCGGGCGGGATCCGCGTAATCCCAGAAGCCGCGCGGCACGCGCACCCAGTCCGCGCGTGCGACGAGCGCGCGGCTGCCGCAATCCGCGGTCGCACGCGCGAGCGCCTCGCGCATCAGCGCGAGCGGCTCGCGCGCGAGCGCCGGATCCTCCTCGCGCTGAGTGATCGCACCGGCGCCGACGAGAACGGGCGTTCGAGCAGGAAGCGTACGCATGGCCGCGCAGCATCGCGCATACTCTCGCGCGATGTCTTCTCGCGACTTCGATTGCGTGATCGTCGGCGGCGGCATTGCGGGCAGCGCGCTCGGCGGCGTGCTCGCGGGCGCGGGCAAGCGCGTGCTGATCCTCGAGCGCAGCGAGCAGTTCGAGGACGTCGTGCGCGGCGAGTGGATCGCGCCGTGGGGCGTGGCCGAGCTGAAGGCGCTCGGCCTCTACGAGCTCGTGCTCTCCGCCGGCGGCCACCCTCTCGCACGCCATCTCGGCTTCGACGAATCGCTCCCACCTGAGCAGGCGTACGCGAAAGCGCTCCCGCTCGATGCGTTTCGGCCCGGCATTCCGGGGCCACTCTGCATCGGACATCCGCATCTCTGCCAGACGCTGCTCGAATTCGCTGCGCGGCAGGGCGCGACCGTGCGGCGCGGCGCCGCCGATGTGCGCGTCACACCCGGCTCGGCGCCCGAGGTGAGCTACGCGCACGCGGGCGCCGCGCACACCGCGCGCGCGGACCTCGTCTTCGGCGCCGACGGGCGTGCGTCGAGCGTTCGGCGCCAGCTCGGCTTCGCACTCCAGCAAGCGCCCGAGCATCACCTGTTCGCGGGGTTGCTCGTGGACGGCGCGGACGCGTGGCCCGCGGACACGCAGGCGATCGGCACCGAGGGCGACGTCTCGTTCCTCGCTTTTCCACAGGGAAACGGGCGCGTGCGGCTCTACGTCGGCTACGCGCGCGAGCAGGCCGGGCGCTTCTCCGGGAGCGAGGGCGCGCAGCGCTTCAT
>DASTOI010000583.1:0-9986 GCA_035762585.1 Myxococcota bacterium | reverse complement strand
CAGTGCGAGCGCGGCGGCGCCGGCGAGGAGCAGCGCGGTCACGGCGGGCTCGGGCACCGGGTCGACCGAGCCGACGCCAGAGATGTAGACGGTCGTGTCGAAGATTTCGTCGCTCGTGTCGGCGACGATGAAGGTCAGCGTGTTGCCGGACGAGCCCGGGGTGACCGGCACCTGGAACAGCAACAGCGGATCCCCGCCCGGCGCGATCAGGCCGTCGAGCTCGGTGCCGGCGATGTTCGAGACGTCGGGGTGGTTGATGTTGACGGGCTCGCCGCCCACCAGCGCGATGTTCGTGCCGTTGAAGTAGATCCCGAACGTGTCGATGAAATCGGACCCGATGAACTCGTTGAACTCCTCGGAGCCGAACACGATCGTGAAGAACACGTTCGCGACGTCGGGAGACGCGTCGAACGTGATGTCGATCCGCGTCACGTCGAAGTGATCGAACGGCTCGCTGGTGTTCGGGTCGATCGGCGTGATCGGGTCGAGCAGGAGATCGTCGGCTGCGGTCGCGGCGATGAAGTAGGCGGTCGAGAGGCCGCCTTCGGCATTGGGTCCATCCCCGTAGTTGCCGGCGTGACCCGTGCTGATCACGACGCCGGGCCCGATGCCGTACGTGCCGCTCGCGTTCGTGTAGGTGCCCGTGCTCTGGTCACCGGAGAACATTTCGGTGTGCCCGGACACCGAGAAGTCGGTGACGGTCAGCCCGGCGAGGCTCCCGAAGATCGCATTCTGGAGCGCGGTCTCGTCGGAGGTCGGCACGACCGAGATCGCCGACGCGGGCCCAGCGGCGAGAGCGAGCGAGAAGGCAAGTAGCCAGGTCTTGCGCACTGCTTCCTCCCGAATCGACGGAGTGCTGCACGCGGGAAGTGGCCGGCGGGGGCGTCGCGTAGCGCGAATGCGAGCTAGATCACGAATTTGGCGGAGAATCAGCCGGTTCCTGAGCAACTCATCGGGTACGCAGGCGGGCGAGCGCCTCACGCGCCGGGTGCAGCTCGGGATCGAGCGCGAGCGCGCGCGTCAGGTGGCGCTCGGCGCCGGCGCGGTCGCCCTGCGCGGCGAGCAGGTCACCGAGGTTGGCGTGGGCCGCGGCGAACTGCGGCGAGCGCGCGAGCGCGGCCTCGAGGTGTACGCGCGCGCCGGCGAGGTCGCCGCGGGCGCGCAGCGCGAGCGCGAGGTTGTTGTGCGCGTTCGCGAGATCGGGCCGCAACGCGAGCGCATGCTCGTAATCCGCGACCGCGCCGGCGAGATCGCCGCGCCGCGCGCGGATGCCGCCGAGGTTGCTCCAGCTCTCCGCGTCGCGCGGATCGAGCGCGACCGCGCGCTCCGCGTGGCGCTGCGCCGCAGCCAGGTTCCCCTGCGCGCCGAGCGCGACCGCGAGCGACGCGTGCGCGAGCTGGGTGTCCGGCTCGAGCGCGAGCACGCGGCGATAGGCAGCGATCGCGGTGTCGAAATCGCCGCGGCGCTCGGCGGCTTCGCCGGTGCTGATCCAGGCTTGGCGTGAAGTGGGGCTCGACGCGCGCCACTGCGCCAGGAACGAGCCCTCATCGCGATACGCGCCGGCTCGCACCGCAGAGACTCCGCCGAACGCGAGGCCCGCCGCGACGACCGCCGCCCACGCGATCCGCGAGCGTTCGAAGCGATCTCGCAGCGCGAGCGCCGCGAGCCCCGCCCAGCCTGCGAGCGCGACGAAGCCCCAGCGCTCGGCGAACGCGGTTTCCTGCGCGAGCACGTTCGCGGTCGGCGCGAGCGAGAGCGCGATCAGCGCGAGCAGCCAGAGCGCGCGCCGGCGATCGGCTCGGAACGCGAGCCAGAGGAGCGCGCTCGCAAAGACGGCGGCGAACGCGAGCCGTGGCCACGACCACCACGCGGCGAGCGCCGGCTCGTACACGACGGCGAAGAACGGCGCGAAGGTCGTCTGCACGTCGTAGAGCAGCGAGAGCAGCGGTCCTGCGGGGTGCGAGAGCAGCGCGAGCTTCGGCCCTTCGTCGGCCGGAATCGCGAGCGCGCGCAGCGCCGCGTAGGCCACCACGACCGCGACGTGCGGCGCGTAGCGCGCGAGCCACGCGCGCGCACCGCGCGGCGGATCCGGCGCGATGCGGAGTCCGTCAGCGAGCACGAGCAGCGCAGGCAGGACGATCGCCTGCTCCTTCGAGAGCAGGCCCAGCGCAAAGCAAGCGACGGCTGCGGCGCGCCCTCGCGGTGTGGCTCGGAAGTACGCGGCGATCGCGAGCAACGTGAACAGAGTGGGCAACAGCGTCTCGCGCCCCGACGTGATCGGCGCGATGCATTCGGAGGCGAGCGGATGGACGAGGAAGATCAGCGCGCCGAGTGTCGCAGCGCGCGCGCCGAATCCGAGCGCCGGCGACGCGAGCACCGAGCGCAGCGCCCACGCGCACGCGAAGCCGAGCGCGAGGTTCAGCGCGTGGAACGGCAGCGGCGCCGCCCCGTGCAGCCACTTCTGCGCGACGTTCAGCAACCGCGGGATCGGCCGGTAGTACGGGACGAGCGGCGACATCGGCTCGATGAAGATCCGTGCGACCTGAGAGATCTGCTCCGGCACGGGCTCGTCGACGACGTGCAGCCAGTCGTCGTACACGAAGCCGTAGCCGAGCGCGCGCCCGTACAGGAGCAGGGTGAGCGCCGCGATGGCGAGCGCGGCGCGCGCCGCGCGGCTCACCCGCGCGCCGCGCGGAAGCGCACCGGCATCCGGCGCGGGCCGTTGATGAACCACGAGTGGAGGCGCTCGACCGGCCCGTTCGGCTCGACATCGTGCAGGCGATCCAACAGCTCGTCGAACATGCAGCGGATCTCGAGCCGCGCGAGGCTCGCGCCGAGGCAGAAGTGCGAGCCGCCGCCGCCGAACGCGACGTGCGGATTCGGATCGCGGCGGATGTCGAACGCGTCAGGCTGTGAGAACACTTCCTCGTCGCGGTTCGCGGACGGGTAGAAGATCACGACCGGCTCGCCGGCGCGGATCTTCACGCCGCGCAGCTCCGTGTCGCGCGTGGCCGTTCGCTGGAACTGCACGACCGGCGTCGTAAAGCGGAGCATCTCCTCGATCGCGCTCTCGAGCAGCGAACGATCGGCGCGCAGCGCAGCGAGCTGCTCGGGGTGATCCATCAGCGCCTGCATGCCGGACGCGACGAGGTTGCGCGTCGTGTCGCCGCCGGCGTTGATCAACAACAAGAAGAACAGGTCGAACTCGAGGTCGCTGAGCCGCGAGCCGTCGAGCTCCGAACCGAGCAGCACCGACGCGAGATCGTTGCCCGGCTTCGCGCGTTTCGCGGCCCGCACGCCGGCCGAGTACGCGAACATCTCGGCGACCGCCTTCGCCGATTCGGGCGCGTTGTCGGCGCTGTGCATCACCTCGGTCAGCTCGTAGAGCTTGCGGCCGTCGTTCAGCGGAATGCCGACGAGCTCGGCGATCAGGTAGGACGGCAGCTCGCCGGCGATGTCGGTGACGAAGTCGCACTCGCCGCGTGGCAGCGCCGCGTCGACGATCTGCCGGCACAGCTCACGAATGCGCGGCTCGAGCGCGGCGACGCGGCGCGGCGTGAAGCCCTTGTTCACGAGCCCGCGCAGCCGCGTGTGCTGCGGCGGATCCATCCCGAGCAGCATCAGCCGCGACTGCTCGATCCCGACCGGATCCGCCTCCGGCGCCGGCATGTAGCCCTTGAGCGCGGAAGAGAAGAGCGCCGAATCGCGCGAGACGTCCATCACGTCGGCGTGCTTCGTGATCGCCCAGAAGCCGCCGCTTCCGTGCGCGTGCCAGAAGACCGGTGCCTCGCGGCGCAGCGTGCGGAACACCTCGTAGGGCGGGCCGTTCGCGAAGGCCGCCGCGTCGAGCAGGTTCGGGATCCGCATGACCGCCGAGCGTACTTTCACCGGGGACGTACTTGCATCGTGAAAGTACGTCCCCGGTGAAAACTCACGGTAGGGCGTAGGCGACGAGTGCGTCGCCGCGCTCGCTCGGGATGCTGACGTGGCCGCCGGCGGCGATCACGATGAACTGCTTTCCGCCGGGCCGGACGCGGTAGGTCATTGGGTTCGCGTGTGCGCCTGCGGGAAGGTGGTCGCGCCAGAGCTCGTCGCCGGTCGCGGCATCGAACGCGCGGAGATAGCCGTCCATCGCGGCGCCGATGAAAACGAGGCCGCTGCGCGTCAGCAGAGGGCCGCCCATTCCGGGCGGCGCCCACGGCAGCCAGAACGGCCACGGCGCGATGCCGCGCGTCGTGCCGAGCGGCACGCGCCACGCGATCTCGCGCCGCGCGAGGTCGATCGCGATCAGCTCGAACCACGGCGGCGTCGTGCACGGGACGCCGAGCGGCGAGACGAACACACGCTGCTCGAGCGCGTACGGTGCGCCGTCCATCGGCACGAGCCAGGAGGCGCGCGTGCGCGGGCCGACCTCGCTCGCCTGCGCGCGCGGCACGAGCCGCTCCACCATCGCGAGCCGCGACTGCGCGAGCACGAGCAGACCGCGCTCCGCGTCGATCGCCGCGCCGCCCCAGTTCACGCCGCCGGCGACGCCCGGATACTGCACGGAGCCGGCGAGGCTCGGCGGCGTGAACGCGCCCTCGTTGCGCAGGCCCGCGAGCTGCTCGCGGCACTTCGCGCGATCCCACGGCGTGAGGCCGAACAGGTCGCCCTCGCGGAGGCCGTGCGGATGCAGCGGCGGCGGGAAGCTCGGGAACGGCTGCGTCGGCGCGCTGATCTCGCCCGCCGCGTCGCTCTGCGGGACCGCTCGCTCCTCCACCGGGAAGAGCGGCGCGCCCGTCTCCCGATGCAGCAAAAACACGTGGCCGACCTTCGTCGCGAGCGCGAGCGCCGGCGCGGGCCCGCCGTCGATCTCCAGCTCGAACAGGCTCGGCTGCGCGCCGACGTCGTAGTCCCACAGGTCGTGATGCACGGTCTGGAAGCGCCAAACCACGGCGCCGGTCGAGCCGCGCAGCGCGACGACGGAGCTGCCGTAGTGGTCGATCTCGCCGCGCGCGGCGCCGCGAAAGAAGTCGTTGCTCGGGTTTCCGGTCGGCATGAATAACAAGTCGCGCGCGGGGTCGGCGGAGAACACGCCCCACGCGTTCGGCGTCCCGCGCTGGAAACGCGGCGAGCCGTCTGCGGCGGGCGCGAGCGGCGCCGATCCGGGCGGCGCCGGATCGAACGCCCAGCGCAGCGCGCCCGTGCGCGCGTCGAAGCCGCGCACGACGCCCCCCGGCATGTCGACGCGCCGGTTGTCCGCGATCAGCGAGCCGGTCGCGACCACATCGCCGATCAGCGTGGGCGGCGACGTGACGCGCACTTCGTCGGCGACGACGGCGCCGAGCCCGGCTTCGAGGTCGACTTCGCCGTTCGCGCCGAAGTCCGCGCAGGAGCTTCCGTTTTCCGCGTCGAGCGCGAGCAGCCGTGCGTCGTACGTGGCGCTGAAGACGCGCACGCGGCAGCGCGCGCCCGGTGCCGCGCGCGCGTCCTCCCAGAGCGCGACGCCGCGGCACACGTGCCCGTGATCCGTGCGCGCGATCTTCGGATCGAAGCTCCAGCGCAGCATGCCGCTCTCGGCGTCGAGCGCGAACACGCGGTTGAACGGCGAGCAGAAGTAGAGCGTGTCGCCGCGCAGCACGGGCGTCGCCTGGAACGAGGTCTCGATCTCGCCGCTCGGGTCCCAGTCGCCGGTGTGGAACGTCCACGCCACCTCGAGCGCGCCGACGTTCCGCGGCGTGATCTCGTCGAGCGGCGAGAAGCGCGCGCCTCCGGCGTCGCCGCCCCAATGACTCCACCCCGCGACCGGCGCGTCAGGCGGACGCGCGACCGCGGCCTCGCCGCACGCGAGCGCGCCGCACGCGAGCGCGAGCACGGCGCACGCGATCGCGCCGCGCGCATCCCGAGCCGGTCTCCGCGGCGCGCGCGTCACTTCGCGGCGACGCCCGCGCCCGCCGCGGCGCCGTCCACGTCGAGCCGAATCACGATCGGCTGGCCGCGCTCGATCTGCCACGCCGGCGAGTTCGAGTCGCTCGTCCAGACGCGGCCCTCGGCGTCGAAGTCGAGCTCGCGCGTGTAAGTGACGCGCGTGGGCAGCGGGTACACCGCGAAGCGCCGGGTCTCGGGATCGAAGCGGATCAGCGTGTCGCTGTTGGTGCCGCACACCCAGACGTGCTGTGTGCGCGGCTCGATCGCGAGCGCGTACGGCGTCTCGCCCGCGAGCGGCTGGATCGGCAGCGGGATCTCGTCGAAGGCGCGCGTCGCGGGGTCGAAGGACGCGATCCGGCCGGTCGTGAAGCTCGGGATCCAGAGGCGCCCGCGCGCGTCGAAGCGCAGCCGGCGCGGCGCGGGGAAGGGCGTCTCGATCAGCTCGACCGCGAGCGTCTCGGGATCGATGCGGCCGATGCGGTTCTCGTTCAGCTGGCTGAACCAGACGCCGCCGTCGGGCGCGATGTCGATGCCGTACGGCACCGGCATGTTGAAGCCGTCGGCGGACTCGCTCGCGTTCGCGCGCAGATCGATCCGTTCGGAGCGCGCGTCGAGCCAGAACATCAGCGGCATCAGCCGCAGCGCGAGCTCTTGCTTCAGCGTGCGCGCCGGCAGCCGCACGTGCAGCTGCTTGCCCGTCGTCGGGTCGAAGCGCCCGACGTGGTTCGAGGCGCTCATCGTGTACCAGATGCGCCCCTCGCGATCGAAGCGCAGCGTGTGCGGATAGAAGCCGTCCGCGACTTCGTGGATCTGGAACTGCTCCGTCGTTGGGTCGAAGCGCGCGAGCCGGTTGCCGATCGCGAGCGTGATCCAGACCGCGCCGTCCGGCGCCACCTGCAGCGAGTGCGGCCCGACGTGCGCGCTCGATGCCTGCGACTGCGGCTGATCCTCGCCAGCGAAGATTCCGCCCCGCTCGATGCCGGGCACCTCGATCTTCCAGGATTCGCGCGCGCCCTCGGGCACGCGCGGATCGAGGCGGAAGAGCGCGTCCTGCGCGCCGTCGACCGAGTAGAGCGTGCCGTCGGGGTGCACGATCACGTCGTGCTGCATCGAGGCACGCCCGCCGAGGTCCCACTCCTCGACGATCGCGCGCCGCACCTCGGCGCTCGGCGGGGGCGCGAACGCGTCGGCGTCCTGCCAGCCGCGCGTCAGCTCCGGCACCGCCGTCGTTGGCTCGTACGCGGCGTTGAACAGCGCGGGGACGCGATCGCGCACGCGCGCGGGCAGCATCGCGCCGCGCCGTCCCATCAGCGCGAGGATCTTCTGCCAGTCCTCATCCGTGCGAACGCGCCGCGTCCATGGCGCGCCTTGCTGATGGCAGTAGGTGCACTCGCGCTTCAGGATGTGCTGCTCGTCTGCGGGAAGGCCGCGCATCACGCGCGCGTACCAATGGTTCGCAGGCAGCTGCGCCGCGACTTCCGCCGGATCGGTGTGACGGCGCGCGCGCAGCGCGAGCGGCGCGCCGTTCGCGACGACGCCGTCGATGCGGACGTCCTCCCAGCCGATCCTTCGCGCGCGCACGCGCCAGGGCGCGTCACCGTTCGGTGTCGGAAGCGCGAACGAGCCGTCGTCCGCACTGAAGACCGTCACGCGATACGCGGGATCGCCGCGCTCCGCGGTGACGCGCGCCCCGGCGATCGGCGCGCCGCTCCCGGCGTCGACGACGCGGCCGCCGAGCGGCGCATCGCCGTGCGCTGCGAGCGGCGCGAGCAGCGCTGCGAGCAACGCGCAGTGAATCGGGCGCATGCGCGCATCGTATCTCCACGGGCGCGAACATTGCGGCTCGATCGTGCCCGGGCCGATACGCTGCGCGCCGCGCTCGGGGAGTCGCGCTTGAACGATCAGCCGAAGCCGGACGACGAGCGCGTTCGGGCGCCGCGTTGGACGCGCGTGATTCCGTGGCCGGCTCGGATGCCGCGTCTCCCTGCGCGCCAGTGGAAGGTGTTGGGGCTGCTCGGCGCTGCGGAGCTCGTCGACCATTACGACATCGGACTGCTCGGCGCGCTGCTGCTCCAGATCCAGCGCGGCCTCGGCGTGGCGGAAGACGAGATCGGAACGCTGTCGGCGGTGATTCGCCTCGGTGTGCTGCTCGCGATCGGGGCCGGGTTGCTGGCCGATCGTTACGGGCGCCGGCGCCTGCTGCTCGGGACGATCCTCGGCTACTCGCTGACGACGCTCGCCTCGGCGTTTGCACAAAGCCCGATCCAGTTCGCGGTCTTTCAGTGTCTCGGCCGCGGATTCCTGTACGCCGAGACGGCGATCGCGATCGTGGTCGTGACCGAGGAGCTTTCCGCCAAGGACCGCGGCTTCGGGCTCGGCATGATTGGCGCGCTCGGGGCACTCGGCTCGGGATTCGCCGCATTCGGGCTCGCTGCCGAGCCGCATCTCCCATTCGGCTGGCGCGCCCTCTATTTCGTCGGCGCGCTGCCTTTGCTCGGGCTCGCCTGGCTGCGGCGCGGGCTTCCCGAGACCGCGCGTTTCACCGCGTCACGTCCTCTGGCGGATCGCTTCTGGCGCCCACTCGTCTCGCTCTTCGCCGCGTATCCGGGCCGCGCAGCAACGCTGGCCGCGATCGTGTTCAGCGCCGAGTTCGCGACGGCCGCGGCCGGTGGATTCATGATCAAGACGCTCCAAGAAGTGCACGGCTTCGCCCAGCACCAGGTGCCAATCTTCTACTTCGTCTTCGGCATGTTCGCGCTCGCCGGCAATCCTGCGGCCGGTCTCTGGAGTGATCGCATCGGGCGGCGACCTGTGCTCGCCGGGATGCTCGTGCTCATGGGTGTCGCGTTCTTCGGCTTCTACAACTTGCGAGGCTGGATCGTCGCGCCCCTCTGGCTCATTCAGGTCTTCGCAATTCAGGGCTCCACCGTCCTGCTGCGCGCGCTGGGTGGCGAGCTGTTCCCGACCTCGTACCGCAGCACCGCCTCGACGGCTCGCATGCTCGCCGCGACGCTGGGCGGCTCGCTCGGGCTCTCGCTCGAATCGCCGCTGTACGCGGCGCTGGGCTCGCACGCCGCCGCCATCAGCGCGCTGCTGCCCGGCCTCGCGATCGCAGCCGTTCTCGTGGTCGTGTTTCTTCCTGAGCCCGCCGCGCGCGAGCTCGAAGACGTTTCGCCCGAGCGCGGCAATTCGTAGAGTGCGCCGCCGGGGGGCGGGGTGGAGGCGGAACGCGCGAGAGAAGAGGCTCGCTTCGCGCGCGCGCGCCAGCGGCTCGCGGAGCGGCTGGCGGCCGACGGCATTCGCGACGCGCGCGTGCTGAAGGCGATCGCGGAAGTGCCGCGGCACCGCCTCGTCGCCGATGCGCTGAGTCATCAGGCCTACGAGGACGCGCCGCTGCCGATCGGCGAGGGGCAGACGATCTCGGCGCCGGGCATCGTCGCCGCGATGAGCGAGGCGCTCGAGCTGCGCGAGAGTGATCGCGTGCTCGAGATCGGCACCGGCTCCGGTTATCAGGCCGCGCTGTTGGCGAAGCTCGCCGAGGGGGTGCTCACGATCGAGCGCATTCCGGCGCTCGCCGAGCGCGCAGAGAACGCGCTCGCGATGCTCGGTGTCCGCAACGTCGTGGTGAAGCTCGCAGACGGCACGCGCGGCTGGCCCGACGCCGCTCCGTTCGACGCAATCCTCGTGACCGCGGGCGGGCCCGACGTCCCGCCGCCGCTGCTCGATCAGCTCGCGCCGGGCGGGCGGCTGGTCGGGCCGTTCGGCCGGCGGGGCGCGCAGACGCTCGTGCGGATCCGGCGCGGCGTGAACGGGCGCTTCGCGAGCGAGGCGCTCGGGCGCTGCCGCTTCGTGGATCTCGTCGGCGAGCACGGCTACCCGGCGTGAGCGGCGCGCGCAGCCGTCCCGCCGCGCTGTCGATCGTCTGCTTCGTCGCGCTCGCGCTCGCGTGCGTCTCGCCAGCGGCGCCGCCCGAGCCGAGCACGGTGCACGTCGTGCGACGCGGGGAGAACCTCTTCCGCATCGCGCTCCATTACGGCGTGAGCGTCGACGCGCTGATCCGCGAGAACGGCATCCGCGAT
>DASTOI010000582.1:0-4061 GCA_035762585.1 Myxococcota bacterium | reverse complement strand
GCTGAAGCTCTCGCCGCGCCCGGCGACGCGGAACGTGAACGGCTGCCCGACCGACAGCGCGCCGGCGTGACGCTCCGGCAGCGAAAAATCGATCTTGATGCGGCTCGTGTCTTGGAGCGTGGCGAGCGGAGTCTCGGGCGTGATCCAGGCGCCCTCGCTCACGCGCCGGAGACCGACGCGGCCATCGAACGGCGCGCGGATCGCGGTCTTCGCGAGCGTCACGCGCAGTGAGGCGATCTCCGCCTCGAGCCCCTGCAGATCCGTCGCGGCTTGGTCGTAGGCCTGCTGGCTCAGCGCCTTCTTCTCGTACTCGAGCAGCGCGCGCTGGCGCTCGAGCGTGCGCGCGGCGAGCTGGCGGCGCACCTCGAGCTCGGCGAGCTGCGCGCGCAGGTCCGCGTCGTCCAGCCGAAAGAGCCGATCGCCTTTGCGGACTTGGCTGCCCTCGGTGAACTCGACCGCGACGAGGCGCCGCGAGAGCTCCGACACGAGCGTGACCGACTCGTTCGCGAGCAGCGTGCCGACCGTGCGCACCGTCTCGCCGACGGGCTGGACGCGAACGACCACCGCATCCGCCGCGAGCGCCGGCGGCTCGGCTCGCTTCGTCTCCGCGCCGGCAGATGCTTCCGGCCTCGTGCTCGAGCGCGACGCCGCGATCCCGAGCAGCACGAGCACGACCGCGCCGGCGGCGGCGACGCGCGCGCGCTTCATGACCCGCGCAGCTCCTCGGCCCGCTCCCAGCCGCCGCCGAGCGCGACGTAGAGCGCGACGAGGCTCGTCGAGACGGCCGTCTCGGACTCGACCAGCCGGCTCTCCGATTCGAGCAGCGAGCGTTCGGCGACGAGCACGTCGAGGAACGCGCCGAGGCCGTTCGCGTAGAGGCGCCGCGCGAGATCCGCGGCCTCGCGGTTCGCGTCGACGGCCTCGCGCAGCGCGCGCCGGCGCAGCTGCTCGCGCGTGTGGCGGACGAGCGCATTCTCGACGTCTTCGACGGCCTCGAGCAGCGCCAGCTCGTAGCTCGCGAGCGCCTGCTCGTGCACGGCGTCCGCGACCTTCACGTTCGCACGCAGCCGCCCCGCCGCGAAGATCGGCCAGCTCACGTTCGGCCCGATCGCCGTGAAGCTCGTGTCGCCGCGCGCGAACGCCTTCACCGACTCGCTGCGCAGCCCGACCGAGCCGGTCAGCGTGAAGCGCGGATAGAGATCCGCGACCGCGACGCCGATGCGCGCGCTGGCTGCGGCGAGCGCACGTTCCGCGCGCGCGAGATCGGGCCGGCGCCGTAACAAGTCGGCCGGCACGCCGACGAGGAGCGCATCGGCGACGCTCGGGACCGGAGCGCCGGGCGCGAGCTCGCTCGCGAGCGAGCTCGGTGAAAGCCCGAGCAACACATCCAGCCGGTGCGCGCTCACGCGCCGCGCGCCGTCGAGCGGCGGCAGCTCTGCGGCGGTCGTCGCGAGCAGCGCCCGTGCGCGCTCCACGTCGAGGTCGCTCGCGAGGCCGGCGCGCGCTTGCGCCAGCGTGAGGTCACGCGTCTCGCGCTGCGTCGCGAGATTGCGCGTCACCGTCTCGTAGAGCGCCTCGAAGCCGCGCAGCTCCACGTAGCCGCGCGCGACCTCGCCGAGCAGCAGCACGAGCGTCGCGCGGCGGTCCGCGACGCTCGCCTCGTGATCCGCGCGGGCGGCTTCGAGCGCCCGCCGCGTGCCGCCGAATACGTCGATCTCCCAGCTCGCTTCGAGCGCGCCGCGCACCGCGTCGCCGGGCGCATCGCCGGAGCGCTCCGCTCCCTGCGCGCTCGCGTCGAGCGACGGCCAGAGCGGCGCGCCCGCGACGCGCCGCAGCGCGGCCGCCTCGCGCACGCGCGCGTCCGCGATGCGCAGATCGAGATTCGCGGCGAGCGCGCGCTCGACCAGCGACACGAGCGTCTCGTCGTTGAAGCGGGTCCACCACGCGGCGAGGTCCGCGCTCGGGTCGGCCGCCTCGGCCTCGCTCCACGCGGACGGAACGCGCGGCTCCGGCGCGCGGTAGTCGGGCCCGACGAGGCAGCCGGTCAGCGCGAGCGGAAGCAGGCCCGATGCGAGATGGCGGCGCAAGGCGCACTCCTGATCGGCGCAGTCTAGTGGCGCCCGCGCGCGCGGCGGACGCAGCCGCGCGCGATCCGACTGTCATACAGTGCTCCCGAGAGGACCTGTAGATGGCGCACGACATCGTGATTCGCGGCGGCGACGTGATCGACGGAACGGGAAGGCGCGCGTTCCGCGCTGATCTGGCAATCGATGGCGACTCGATTACGGCGATCGGCGCCGTCGCCGCACCCGGCCGGCGCGAGATCGAAGCGCGCGGCCTCGCGGTGACGCCCGGCTTCGTCGACATCCACACGCACCTCGACGCGCAGATCGCGTGGGATCCGCTGCTCACGCCGATCTCGTGGCACGGCGTCACGAGCGCGCTGCTCGGCAACTGCGGCGTCACATTCGCGCCGGTGCGGCCGGGCGACGCGCCGGTGCTCGCCGGGATGATGGAGGCGGTCGAGGACATCCCGCGCGCGGCGATCCTCTCGGGCCTGCCGTGGAACTGGGAGGGCTACGGCGGCTACCTCGACGCGCTGCGCGCGAGCGCGCCGGCGATCAACGTCGCGGGCCTCGTCGGCCACTGCGCAGTGCGCTTCTACGTGATGGGCGAGCGCGCCGTCGACGAGCAGCCGACGCCCGCCGAGATCGCGCGCATGGCAGAGGTCGTGGGCGATGCGATGCGCGAGGGCGCGGTCGGCTTCTCGACCTCGCGCCTAATCGGTCACCGCCTACCGGATGGCCGCGACGTTCCGGGCACGCACGCGCGGCCCGACGAGCTGATCGCGATCGCGCGCGCCGTCAAAGCGGCGGGCGGCGGGCTGATGCAGAACGTGCTCAACCTCGGCGGCGACTTCGACGGCGAGATCGCGCTCGTGCGCCAGCAGGCCGAGACCACGGGCGACCGCGTGCTGTTCAGCATCACCGCGGGCAACTCCGACGGCTCCGGCAAGAAGCTGAACCAGCTGGTCGACGCGATGCGCGCCGACGGCCTCGACGTCAGCTGCGTCGCGATCCCGCGTGGCTCGGGCTTCGTCGTCGGCCTCGTGAACGAGCTGCCGTGGCGCGCCGGCGCGTGGACGGAGCTCGCCGCGAAGGACTTCTCAGGCCGGCTGGCCGCGCTCGACGACGCCACGTTCCGCGCGCGACTCGTCGCCGACGCGCAGGCCGACACGAGCTTCATCGCGCGCGTGCCGATGTTCTGGCTCGGCGATGGCGAGACGCCGGACTACGTGTTCCGCGCCGAGACCTCGCTCGACGAGATCGCGAAGCGCGCGGGCGAAGCACCGGCCGAAGCATTCCTGCGCCTCTGTCGCGAGACGCGCGGGAAGGCGCTCTTCACGAAGCTCTTCTTCAATCCGAACCTGCGCGCCGTCGAGGACCTGATTTCGGGCGGCCACATCCTGCCCGGCCGCGGCGACGCCGGCGCCCACGTCGGCCAGGTGATGGACTCCGGCTGGTGCTCGTTCGTGCTCTCGCACTGGGTCCGCGCGCGCGGCCTGTTCAGCCCCGAGGAAGCGGTGCGCCGCATGAGCTCCGCTCCGGCGCGGATCGCAGGCCTCGCGGAGCGCGGCCGGCTCGAGGTTGGCCTGAAGGCCGACGTCAACGTGATCGACCTCGAGCGGGTCAGCGAGCGCATGCCCGAGTTCGTCTGGGACTTCCCTCACGGCTCCGGGCGCTTCGTGCAACGCGCGCGCGGGTATCGGGCGACGGTGTGCAACGGGGCGGTCGTGCTCGAGCACGACGAGCACACCGGTGCGCGCGGCGGGCGGGTGTTAGGGCGCTGAGCCGTTCGGGAGTCGAGCGGCGTGGGGCACGAGGATGAAAAGCTCGAACGAGCTCGCGAGCTACCGAAGTCGCGCGTAGTCCTCGCCGCCGGAGCGCAGCGCAGTCGGCGTCGATTGTTCGGCTTCGCCGCACCGGCCGTCCGTCGCAGCGAGGCAAGCGGCGGTGTGCGGAGCGTCGACCTGCACTCCGGGCACGCACGGCAGACAGCCC
>DASTOI010000581.1:0-5925 GCA_035762585.1 Myxococcota bacterium | reverse complement strand
CGTGCATGATGAAGCGGCAGGACGCCGTCCGCTCCGGGATGCTGCGCGCGCGAATTCAAGCGATCGACGACGAGCTCACCGACGTCGTCGAAGCGATCCAGTACCTCTGCTCGCAGATGCAGCTCGCCCTGCCGCAGGGCGTCCCGCCGATGCGCCCGTGGCCGGAGACCGGCGCCGCGCTCGTCGAGCGCACGCTCGCGCTCTACGTGCGGCTGCTCCAAGCGCGCGAGCGAGCGCTCGCGGCCGCGATCCGCGACGCGGATCGACCGCTCGAGGACCTGTTACGCAGCTCGATCGACGTCCACCGCGAGACGATCCGCAAGCTGTGCGAAGCAGTGAATCGTCCGCTTCCGCCGTCGATGTCCGAGCTGCAGTGACTTCGGCATGGGGCGAACCGGCGCGATCGGAGCTTCGACCGTTTCTCGCTCCGGCGGATAGGTTGCTTCGAGGAGCATGCACGTGCGCCTCGACGCAAAGCTCGTGATCGCGGCCGGTGCGCTTCGCCAGCGCGTTGGTCGGCGGACGGATCGCCCTGCCGTTCCTCGTCAGGGGCTCGGTCGGCGAAATCGACCTGAACTTGTGGCGCGGCGCGTATCAGATCCACGATCTCCGAATCCGCAAGCGCAATCTGGACCGTCGCGTGCCGTTCTTCAGCGCCGACGTGCTCGATCTCTCGATCGAGTGGCGGAGCCTGCTGCGAGGATCGCTCGTGGGCGAAGCCGAGTTTCTCAGGCCCGATCTCGACCTCGTTCACGCGAAGGACGCGCGACGTTCGCAGCTCGGCGACGAAGAGGATTGGGGGCAACGGCTCGATCGGCTGTTCCCATTCCGGTTCAAATGCGATTCGAGTGCGCGACGGGCGCGCGACGTTCACGGCGCCGGGCATCCGCGCCGGCGACGCGATCAGCGCCGAGCACGTGGACGCCGAGCTCGTGAATCTGTCGAACGTCGCCGACAGTGAGCGAGAAGCGGTCGCGTGGTTCCGCGTTCATGGCCGCGTGCTCGGAGACGCGCCGCTGCGTGTGCGCGGCGGTTTCGATCCCTTCGCGGATCAGCCGACCTTCGAGGTGGACCTCGAGCTGCGAGGCGTCCAGCTGCCGGAAGTGAACCCGTGGCTGCGCGAATACATCAAGGCCGACGCCGAAGCGGGACGCTTCGAGCTGTATCTCGAGCTCGCGGCGGCCGGCGGAAAGTTCAGGGGCTACGCCAAGCCGATCCTCGAGGACGTGAACATCTACAGCGCCGGCGAGCCCGACAAGAATCCGTTGAAGCGCATCTGGGAGGGCCTCGTCGACTTCGCGGCGAACGTGCTCGAGAACGACGAGGCGGATCAGGTCGCTGCGCGCATTCCGTTCCGCGGGACGATCGAGGATCCGAAGGCTGACACGCTCGAGACGATCGTCAGCGTGGTGCGCAATGCATTCGTCAGCGCGTTCGCGCGCTCGCTCGAAGGCAGCATCTCGCTGCGAGACGTGAAGAAGAATCTGAAGGGCATCCGCGAGGATGAGCGCAAGCAATCGCGAGCGGCGGATCGGCGCGCCGAGCAGGAGCGCGAGTGAAGGAGCCGCGGGTGATCAACAAGCGCCGCGAACGGCCTGCCGCGAACGCCGTCTACGTCGGTCGCCCGTCGAGGTGGGGGAACCCGTTCGTCATCGGCGCCGATGGATCGCGCGCAGAGGTGATCCAGAAGTACCGGCGCTGGATCCTGCGCCAACCGCTCGACCTCTCGGAGCTGCGCGGCCGGGATCTCGTGTGCTGGTGCGCGCCAGCCGCGTGTCATGCCGATGTGCTGCTCGAGCTCGCGAATCGCGCGCGGCGCAGCTCGCACGGGCGGAAGCGGCGCTGCGCCTGACTGCGCAGCGCCGCTGAGTTGTGGTGGAGGCGGCGGGAATCGAACCCGCGTCCGCATGATGTCCAGCGACCGCGTCTACGCGCGTGTCGTCCGCTCGATCTCGGGGTGGCCAGTCGCGGACGCCGGAGCAGCCATCCCCTTGGCAGGCATCGATCTCGCTCTTCGGTAGCGGCTTGCCAGCGGCCGAGAGCCAGCCTTCGGATGGCGCCCGCTCCCCTCTAGAAGGCGTCGAGGACGGGCGTCGCTAGCTAGGTGTTAACTAGGCAGCGAGTGCGTAGTTGTCGTCGGCAGTTGTTACTACCAACTGCAGCAGGATTAACGAGGTCGCTACCCCCTCGGCGCGCAGCGTTCGCCTTCGATCACCCGTCGAAGCCGATCGCCCCCACGAAACGGCCAAAGTAAGCGCGCACCGTCGATCGCGCCAAGCGGGCGCGCGTGTCGGACAGCGCGCCTGACGCGCCGGGCGAGCCGTCCTATGCTGCCCCACCTCAACTCGTGGAGACGTGAATGTCGCAGTCGCTGTCGGACCTCGATCTGCTCGCGCCCGATCTCTACGTGCGGAACGGCTACCCGCACGACGCCTGGACGCGGCTGCGGCGCGAGGCGCCGGTGCACTTCATGGAGAACGCGGTGATGCCTTATTGGGCGGTCACCAAGCACGCCGACATCGCGTGGGTCGGCAAGCACCCCGAGCTGTTCCTGAACGCGCCGCTGCTCGTACTCCCGACGGAGAAGCAGGAGCTGGAGCGCGCGTTCCAGCCGCCGCCGACGCTGATCCAGATGGACGGCCACAAGCACACGGCCTACCGCAAGCTGATCTCGAAACGCTTCACGCCGGGCGCGCTGAAGAAGATCCACGCCGACATCGAGGCGATCGCGAAGGAGATCGTCGACGCGCTGCTCGAGCAGGGCGACGAGGGGCGCTGCGACTTCGTCGCGCAGGTCTCGGCGCCGCTGCCGATCGCGGTGATCGCGTGGCTGCTCGGCGTGCCGAAGTCGGACTGGAAGCTGCTGTTCGACTGGACGAACCGCACGATCGGTGCCGCCGATCCCGAGTATCAGGTCCCCGGCCAGACGCCCGCCGAGACCGCGCAGAAGGCGATGGCCGAGCTGTTCATGTACTTCGCGAAGATGGTGGAGGAGAAACGCGCGAAGCCGGGCGACGACCTCGTGAGCATGTTCGTGCACGCCGAGGTCGACGGCGCGCCGCTGCCGCCGATGGACGTGCTCTCGTTCTGCATGATCGTGGTCGTCGCCGGCAACGAGACCACGCGCAACGGCACGAGCGGCGGGATGCTGACGCTGATCGAGCACCCGGCGGAGCTCGCGAAGATCCAGCGCGATCCGACTCGCCTCGCCGACGGGATCGAGGAGATGCTGCGCTGGGTGAGCCCGATCATCCACTTCGCGCGCACCGCGACGCAGGACGTCGAGCTGCGCGGGAAGAAGATCCGCACGGGCGACAAGCTCGGCCTCTTCTACCCGTCCGCGAACCGCGACGAGGAGGTGTTCGACCGCCCGTTCACGTTCGACGTGGATCGCACGCACAATCGCCACATCGCGTTCGGCATGGGCGAGCACTTCTGCGCGGGCGCGCACGTCGCTCGGCTCGAGCTGGAGATGGCGTTCAAGTACCTGCTGCCACGCATCGACTTCATCGAGCTCGACGGGCCGGTCGAGCGGCTGCGCTCGTCGCTCGTCGGCGGCGTGAAGCACCTGCCCATCCACTACCGGCTGAAGCGCGCGTAGCGCTGCGAAGTCACCATCGGGGACGTTCTTGCAGCGGTGACTTACGCGCCCCCACGCATCGCTGCAGTGCGAGGGTTGGCACCGAAGTCACCGGCAAGTATGAACGTCCCCGCTGGTGACTTGCGGCGTCAGCGCGAGCGCTTACGGGCGCTGCTGAGGGCGCGGTCGACGGTGCGCTTGTCCTCGCGCTGCCGGATCGCGTCGCGCTTGTCGTGCATCTTCCGCCCGCGCGCGACCGCGAGCTCGACCTTCGCGCGCCCATTCTTGAAGTAGAGCGAGAGCGGCACCAGCGTGAAGCCGCGCTCGGAGATCTTGCCTTCGAGGCGCGCGATCTCGTTGCGGTGCAATAACAGCTTGCGCTCGCGCAGCGGGTCCGAGTTCTCGCGATTCGCCTGCGCGTAGTGCGCGATCTGGCACCCGATCAGCCACACCTCGCCGCGCTTCACGATCGCGAACGCGCCGTTCAGGTTGCCCTTGCCCTGGCGCAGCGACTTCACCTCGGGGCCGCGCAGCGCGAGCCCGGCCTCGATGGTCGACTCGATCTCGTATTCGAAGCGCGCGCGCCGGTTGGTCGCGATGTTCGCGATCACGGGCGCGCCCGCCTGCTTCGGTTCCGCGCCGGGCTTCGCCATGAGGGCGCGGACGTTAGCCGCGTTGCCGCGGCCGCCCCGCGCTAATCGACCTGGCGATTCCCGCGATCGACGAACACGCGCTTCGCGTGCCAATCGCGGCAGGCGGCGTCGTCCACCTGAACCCAGCTCGTGATGATCACGACGTCATGCGGCTTCACGAGGTGCGCAGCCGCACCGTTGATGCAGATCTCGCCGGAGCCGGGCTCGCCCGGGATCGCGTACGTGCGCAGCCGGCTGCCGTTCGTGCAGTCGTAGATCTCGACGCTCTCGTACGGAAGGATGTCCGCCGCGTCGAGCAGCAGCCGGTCGACCGTGACGCTGCCTTCGTACTCGAGGTTCGCCTCGGTGACGGTGGCGCGGTGGATCTTCGACTTGAGCATGGTTCGAGTCACGTCCTGTTACTCCCTGGGTACGTGCAACACGCGATTGTCGATCAAGCGCACGGCGTCTCCACCGACCTTCGGGAAGAACACCGCGAGCGCGAGCAAAGTGGGGCCTGATAACCGAGCGGGAGCGAGCTCCAGCGTCTCGGGATCGCGCAGCTCGGCGTAGTCGAGCTTCGCGAGCGGCGCGGCGTCGATCTCGCGCGCGACGAGCGCCTCGAGCGCGCTGCGCGAGCGTTCGCCGGCGTCGATCGCGCGCTGCGCCGCCGCGAGCGAGCGCGAGAGCGCGAGCGCCTGCGCGCGCGTCTCGGGCGTGAGATGCACGTTGCGGCTCGAGAGCGCGAGCCCGTCCGGCTCGCGCACCGTCTCGTGCCCGACGATCTCGACGTCGAGGCCGAGATCGCGGACGAGCCGGCGCACGAGCGCGAGCTGCTGGTAGTCCTTCGCGCCGAACACCGCGACGTGCGGCTTCGCGGCGATCAGCAGCTTCGCGACCACCGTCGCAACGCCGCGGAAGTGGCCCGGCCGCGTCGCGCCGCAGAGCGGCTTCGCGAGCTCGCTCACCTCGATCCAAGTCTGGTAGCCGGACGGGTACAGCTCCTCCGCGCTCGGAACGAACACCGCGGACACGCCGTGCGCTCGGCACGCCGCGAGGTCGGCCTCGAGCGTGCGCGGGTAGGCCGCGAGATCGGCGGGTGCGTTGAACTGCGCGGGGTTCACGAAGATCGACACGATCACGAATTCCGCGCGGCGCTTCGCTTCGTCGACGAGCGCGAGATGGCCCGCGTGCAGCGCGCCCATCGTCGGAACGAGCGCAACGCGCCGGCCCGCCGCTCGCTCGACGTCCGCGCGCGCCTGCAGCGCGCGCCCCGAGAGAATCGTCTCCATCGCTTCGCTCGGTCCCGACTACCGGTAGGAGTGCTCGTCGCCGGGGAACTTGCGCTGCCGCACGTCGTCCGCGTATGCGCGCGCGGCCTGCGACGCGAGCAGCCCGAGGCTCGCGTACTGCTTCGCGAAGCTCGGCGTCCAGTCGCCGAGGCCGAGCAGGTCGTGCAGCACGAGCACCTGGCCGTCGCACGCCGCGCCGGCGCCGATGCCGATCGTCGGAATCGCGAGCTGCCGCGTGATCTCGGCCGCGAGCTCCGCGGGCACGCCCTCGAGCACCACCGCGAACGCGCCGGCCTCCTGCACTGCGAGCGCGTCGGCGATCACCGCCTCACGCGCCGCGCCGCGTCCCTGCACCCGGTAGCCGCCCATCTTGTGGATCGACTGCGGCGTCAGGCCGACATGGCCCATCACCGGAATCTCG
>DASTOI010000580.1:0-7045 GCA_035762585.1 Myxococcota bacterium | reverse complement strand
CCGCTTCCGACGTCTCCGCTGCCTGAAAACGCCGCGCGGAGATCTGCGCAAGCCCGCGCGTGGCTTCGAGTGCTTCCTCGCGCGCGCCGATCGCGCGATCGAGCGCGAGGACCGAGACCGCCTCACGCTCCGCATCCGCTACGAGCTGCAAAGCGAGCGCAGCCGAGTTGCGCTGCGAGATCGCGACGTCCGCGCGCGCGACCTCGCGCGCGCGCGCCAGCCGGCCCGCGACGGGAATCGGCTGCGAGAGGCCGAGGCTCCCGCTGCGCTCGCCCTCGGCGGCGAACCAGAGATCGTCGCTCCACGCCGCTTCCGCTTCGGGATTCGGCCAGAGGCCCGCTTGCCGCCGCTCGGCGCGCGCGGCCGCGATGTCCTCGCGAGCCGCTCGCAGCGCGTGATGGACCCGCAGCACCTCGGCGGCCACCTCGCGGACGCCGAGCCTCCCCGGCGCGGCGGGCTGGGCGCGAGCGGCCGTGATGGATGTGAGAAGCGAGAGCGTGGCCGCGACGAGCGGCGCGCGAGAGCAAGACATGACACCTCCAAGCGATCCATGCACGCGAGCGTGCGGGATGAGCTCCGGCGACGAGCCAGAGCAGATCGCGAGGCGTCTGGATCAGAGACGGAGGACGGTCGTTCGCAGCACGCGGTTCGGTGGAGCGCGGTCGTGACTCGGTGCGAGCCGACCTGCGCCGACGGCCGCTGCAGTCACGATCCGAGGCAGCGCGATCGGCGCGATCGCCTGCAGGATCGGTGCGTCCATCGCCGGCGCGTGCTGCGGGACGCCCTGCATCAGCTTCTCGCAGTGGTCGACGCAGCTCTCCTCGGGAGCCGGCGCGTCGGCGGGCGAGCCGTGTGACCGCCCATGATCGTGATGGCCGGCGCCTGCGACTTCGGTTTCGTGGTGCGACGGCTCGCGCTCGTGGCCATCGGCGAGCATGCACAGCGGCAAGTGCGCCGACCAAATCGCGACCACGAGAGCAGCGAGCGTTCTCACGACCAACGCATCCTATCTCCGGCGACTCGCGGCGCCACGAGCAATCCGCGCCGTCTGCATCGGAATGCCGGTACGCCCAGGGTTCATCGGTGCGTCGTGATTACGCCCATACCTCTTTTTCTACGGCCACGCCTCGACGTCACCGTGCGCATCTCTCGCCCGTAGCACGCATTGGATCGAAACGGCGAGGTGATCGTGCCCGTGAGGTTGCGTGTCGCGTCGACGCCGACGCCTTGGGTTCGTGCGCACGCAGGCTGCTTCTGCGCGCTGCTCGTCTCCCAGCTCGGCTGCGCCGTCATCGGCGTTGCTGTGAGCGCGTCGGCGCAGACCGGCGGCGAGACACTTCCCGAGCAGGTCACCCTCGGTTGGGCCATTGCGCGTGCGCTCGAGCACAACCCCGAGCTCCAGGCAGCCAACGCTCGCCTTCGGTCGATGCAGGAGCGGCCCTCGCAAGCGGGGGCGCTTCCCGATCCTTCCGTCGCGCTGCGTTATCACAACGAGGACTGGGACACGACCTTCGGCCGTTCCGAGTTCACGTTCTTCGAAGTCGGCGTGGAACAGGAGCTTCCCTTCCCAGGGAAGCGCTCGGTTCGGCGGCGCATCGCGGAGCGCGAGGCGCTGCGCGAGCGAGCGATGCGCGACATGACCGCGCTGATGGTGCTCGCGCGCGTGGGAATGCAGTACGCCGATCTGGTGGCGCTCGAGCGCTCGGACCTCGCGCTCACGGAGAGCCTGGCGGCGCTCGAAACGCTGATCGCTCAGGCCGCCGCGCGCTACGGCGTGGGCGAGGCGGAGCAGCAGGATGTCCTGCGCACGGGTCTCGAGCGCGACATGATTCGCGAGCGCCTCGCGATGGTGACGAGAGCCCGGGCGAAATCGGGCGCTCAGCTGGCGGCTCTCCTCGGCGTGGAGCGCGTCGAAGATCTCCCGGCGATTGGGCAGTTCGAGGGAGCTCGAGCGCCTCGCTCGCTCGAAGAGCTGCGCGCGAGAGCGGAGGATCAGTCGCCGGCGTTGCGCGCGGCGAGCGAGGAGTGGCTACGCGCCGAGGAGGCGCTGCGGCTCGCGAGACGCGAGTACTTCCCGGACTTCGCGTTGATGGCCGCGTACATGGACAAGAAGCAGCTACTCCCAGAATGGGAGATCGGGCTTCGCTTCAGCGTTCCGCTTTATCTGGGTCGCAAGCAGCGGAGAGCAGTCGCCGAGGCTGCGTTCGCCGAGCGCGCCGCCGAGCGTGAGCGCCGGCGCGCGCAGCTAGACGTCGGGGCGCGCCTCGCCGAGCTGCATGCGGCCGCTGAGTCGTCGAACCGGTTGCTCGCGTTGTACCGAGAGTCGTTGATTCCGAGCGCGAGCCTCACCTTCGAATCCGCGCGCGCGTCCTACGCGACGGGTCGAGTCGACTTGCTGACGACGCTCAGCGCATTCGTGGCACTGCTCGACTACCGCATCCGAGAGGCGGAGGAGACCGCGAGCCTGTTGGCTGCGCTCTCCGAGATCGGACCGCTCGTCGGCGAGACGCCGCTCGGCGAACCGCTTGGAGACGCGCCGTGAGCAGAAGCTGGGGCGCATACCTAATGCTTCTCGTCGTCGTGGCTTGCGGGAAGGCGGAGCAGCGAGAGAGAGCCGATCACGAGTCGCATCGAACGCCGGTCGCAAAGGCCGAGGAGACGGCCCCGGAGACGGCGCCCTTGGGAATGGCCGAGGTCGTGGTTCCGGCGGAGCGGCGGCAGCTGCTCGGCGTGCGCACCGTGCAGATCGATGTGCGCCCGCTCGTGCGGGAGATCCGCACCGTCGGCGTCCTGAGCGCCGACGAGCGCAGAGTCCGGCGCATCCAGAGCCGGGTTTCCGGCTGGGTGGAGGAGCTCTTCGTCAGCTTCACCGGCGAGCGAGTTCGCGCCGGCCAGCCGATCCTGGCGGTGTACAGCCCGGAGCTGCTCGCGAGCCAGCGGGAATTTCTGCTTTCGCTCGCGGCGATGGATGCCCCGGAGCACTCGCCTCTTCGCGACACGCTGCTCGACTCGGCGCGCAGCCGTCTTCACCTGTTCGAGGTGAGCGACGCGCAGATCGAGGAGCTCGCACGCACGCGCGAGCCCCAGCGCCGCGTCGTGCTCCACTCGCCGATCGACGGCTTCGTGACGCTCAAGTCGGTGCTCCAGGGGACTTACATCGAGCCCGAGATGGAGCTCTACACGATCTCGGATCTGACGCGCGTCTGGGTCTGGGCGGAAGTGAACGAGGACGAGATCCCGCTCGTGGCCCTCGGGCAGCGCGCCAGGATCGATCTTCCGGCCGCGCCGGGGGAGCGCGAAGCCGAAGTGGCGTTTCTCCAGCCGACGTTGAGCACGCCGACGCGCACGCTGCGCGTGCGCTTCGACCTCGACAACGCCGACGGCGCGCTGCGGCCCGGCATGTACGCGACGGTGCGGATCGCGCGCCCGCTCGGCGACGTGCTCGCGCTCCCGGACGAAGCCGTCATCGACACCGGCGTGCGGCGCATCGTGTTCGTCGAGGTCGCTCCGGGGCGGTTCCAGCCGCGCGAGGTGCGGCTCGGTCGCAGCGGGCAAAGTCATTACGAAGTGCTCGAAGGCCTCGCTGCGGGCGAGCGCGTCGTCGTGAGCGCGCAGTTCCTGCTCGACTCCGAGAGCCGGCTGCGCAGCGCGGCGCAGCCCGCGCACGGAGCGCACTGAGATGCTCGCTCGGCTGATCGAGCAGTGCGCGCGGCGGCGTGGGTTCACGGCGCTCGCCGTCGCGCTGCTCGCGATTTGGGGCGCGTGGTCGCTGCGCACGACGCCGCTCGACGCGCTGCCGGACCTGTCCGACACGCAGGTGATCGTCTTCACCGAGTGGATGGGCCGCAGCCCCAACCTCGTCGAAGACCAGATCACGTACCCGATCGTCACGACGTTTCTCGCCGCGCCGAGGGTGAACGTCGTGCGCGGCTTCACGATGTTCGGGATGTCGTTCGTCTACGTGATCTTCGAGGACGGCACGGACATCTATTGGGCGCGCAGCCGCGTGCTCGAGTATCTGGTGAAGCTCCAAGGGAAGCTTCCGCCCGGCGTCGCGCCGCAGCTCGGGCCCGACGCGACCGGTGTCGGCTGGGTATTCGAGTACGCGCTGGTCGACGAGACCGGGCAGCACGATCTCCAGCAGCTGCGCAGCTTCCAGGACTGGCACCTCCGCTACTGGCTCTCCTCGGTGCCGGGCGTCGCAGAGGTCGCGAGCCTCGGCGGCTACGAGAAGGAGTATCAGGTCGAGATCGACCCTGTGCGCCTCCAGGCCTTCGACCTCTCGATCTCGGACATCGCGGCGGCGATTCGAATGTCGAATGGCGACGTCGGAGGCCGCGTCGTCGAGCTCGCGCAGCACGAGTACGCGGTGCGTGGGCGAGGCTATCTGCAGAGCCGCGACGCGATCGCGAAGATCGTGATCGCGACCGACGCGCGCGGCACGCCGGTGCAGCTCGGCGACATCGCGCGCGTGCAGGTGGGCGGAAACATCCGTCGTGGCTTCGCCGAGCTCGACGGAACGGGCGAAACCGTCGGCGGAATCGTCGTGATGCGCTTCGGCGAAAACGCGCTCGCGGTGATCGAGCGCGTCAAAGCGAAGCTCGCAGAGATGGAACCAGCGATGCCGCCCGGCGTGCGCGTCGTGACGACCTACGACCGCTCCCAGTTGATCAACGCCTCCGTGCGCACGCTGAGCACGAATCTCCTGCAAGTGATGGTGATCGTTTGCGCCATGGTCGTCGTGTTTCTGTTCCACTTCCGATCTGCGCTGGTTCCCGCAATCACCCTCCCGATCGCTGTGCTGCTCGCGTTCATCCCGATGTCGGCGATGGGGCTCACGACGAACATCATGTCGCTCGCGGGCATCATCATCGCGATCGGCGACATGGTGGACGCCGCGGTCGTGCTGGTGGAGAACGCGCATCGGAAGCTCGAGGAGCGCGGCCCAGGCGCGGATCGCGTCCGCGCCGTAATCGATTCCGCGAAAGAGCTGGGGCCGCCGATCTTCGGCTCGCTGCTGCTGATCGCGGTCGCGTTCTTGCCGGTGTTCACGCTCGAGGCGCAGGAGGGCCGCCTCTTCAAGCCGCTCGCGTATACCAAGACGCTCGCGATGGCGTTCGCGGCGCTGCTCTCCGTCACACTCGTGCCCGCGCTGATGGTCTGGTTCGTGCGCGGGCGCATTCTCGCCGAGGCCGAGAATCCGATCGCGCGGGCGCTGCGCGCCGCCTATCGCCCCGTGCTGCGCTGGTGCCTCGTGCATCGCAAGGGGCTCGTCGTCACCGTCGCCGCGGGCATCGTCGCGACCCTAATTCCCTTCTTCCGACTCGGCTCCGAATTCATGCCGCCGCTCTACGAGGGCAGCGTGCTCTTCATGCCGATCAGCGTGCCCGGCATCTCGATCGAGGAAGCCAAGCGACTCGTTCAGGAGCAGGATCGCCGGTTGAAGGAGATCCCGGAGGTCACGCGCGTCTTCGGGAAGGCGGGCCGCGCCGAGACGGCTACGGACCCAGCTCCCCTCTCGATGATCGAGACCGTAATCACGCTGCGCCCGCGTGAGGAATGGCGCGCGGGCCTCACCTACGAGGATCTCCTCGAAGAGATGGATCGTGCGGTGGCGACGCCGGGCTTGCAGGCCGCATGGACGATGCCGATCAAGGCGCGCGTCGACATGCTCACCACGGGCATCCGCACGCCGATCGGGATCAAGGTCTTCGGCACGGATCTCGAGCAGATCGCCGAGCTCGCCGAGTCACTCGAACGCATCCTGCGCGACGTACCGGGCACGCGCAGTGTCTACGCCGAGCGTGAGCTCGGGGGCTTCTTCATCGACTTCGTGCCCGACCGCGATGCGATCGCGCGCTACGGGCTGCGCTCGATGGACGTGCTGGACGTCGTCGAGACGGCGATCGGCGGGCTCGACGTCGACACCACGATCGAGGGCCGCGAGCGTTACCGCATCAACGTCCGCTACCCGCGCGAGCTGCGCGACACGCCGGAGGCGCTCGCACGCGTTCTCGTTCCCGTCCCACTCCAGCGCGGCGGCGCGATCGACGTCGGAATCCCAGCGAGCCTCGGCGGAATGGTGGAAGGCCCCTCCGGGCCTGCGGGCGGCATGAGGATGGGGAGCTCCGGACGCTCGGCGCAGGTTCGGCTCGGCCAGCTCGGAACCCTCTCGGCGACGATGGGGCCCCCGATGATCAAGAACGAAGAGGGGCTGCTTACGGGATGGGTCTACGTCGACACCGAGAGCCGCGACATCGGCGGCTATGTCGAGAACGCAAAACGCGCAGTGACGGAGCGGCTCGCTCTCCCGCCGGGCTACTTCCTGCGCTGGACCGGTCAGTACGAGTTCCTGGAGCGCATGCAGGCCCGCATGCGCATCGTCGTGCCGCTCACCGTGGGACTGATTCTCGCGATCCTCTACCTGAACTTCGGCGGTCTTCCGCAGGCCCTGCTCGTGCTCTTCTCGGTTCCGTGCGCCGCGATGGGGTCGATCTGGCTGTTATGGGCGCTCGGCTTCAATACCTCCGTCGCGGTCTGGGTCGGCCTGATCGGGCTGCTCGGCATCGCGGCCGAAACCGCGTCGATCATGGTGATCTACCTCGACGAGGGCTACCGGAGCTGGCAGGCCGCCGGGCGCCTGCGGACGACCGCGGATCTCGTCGAGATGGCGCTCGAGTCGGGCAGCCAGCGCGTGCGCCCGCTGCTGATGACGGTCGGCATGAACATCGTGGGACTCGTGCCGGTGATGTTCGACACGGGGATCGGCTCGGACGTCGCGAAGCGCATCGCGGCCCCGCTCTGGGGTGGCCTGCTGTCGTTGACGCTCCTCACGTTGGCGGTGATCCCGGCGCTCTACGTGATCTGGCGTTCGCGCGGGCTCCCAGCGCCCGCGCCGGCGGCATAGGCGGGAGCGATGGCCAGCGGTGCGCAACCCGCTTGGCACGCGCTCGGCCTCGACGAAGTCGCCAGGTCCTTAACAACCGAGCCCACGCGCGGGTTGTCGCGTGAAGAAGCCGTCCTCCGCCTCGCGCGCGACGGCCCC
>DASTOI010000579.1:0-3522 GCA_035762585.1 Myxococcota bacterium | reverse complement strand
GGATGGTCGTCCCGACCTTGATTGCTGCACGTTCGCTTTGCCGTCCGCCGGCCCTCCGCTCCAGGACCCCCGTCCCGCCCCTCGCTCCGAGGGACCTGCTTCGTCCGGGCATTAGGGAGAAGGCTGCCGCGCCGGCGGCGTCGAACCGCCGCCGCGGCACGCTGCGCGCGTACTCGAGCACTGAGGTCCGCGAGCGATTCCGGTGAACGCTGCTCTCAGGCCGGCGTTCGCCCAGATCTCTTCGGATTCGAAGAGCGAACGCGAGCTCCGATGAAGCGCGCCCTGCTCGGTAATCGCGAGCCTCGGTGAAGAGCGCGGGATCGGCGGCTCGATGCCGCCGATCCCGCGCCATCCAAGAATAAGTACGTGCTGACGCTGTCCTCGAAGCACGAGCGAGGGGTGGGACCGGGGGTCCTGGAGCGGAGGGCCGGCGGAGAGCAACGCAGTCGTACGGCAACCGAGCTTGGGACGACCATCCGCGTCCGTGAGCGCCCGGCTGTCCAGCCAACGCACGCGGCGAGCTCGATGCAAGCTCGCCCGGGTGCCCGCTGACCTCCTGCCAGCGCAGCACCCTGATAAGGCCCGCAGCGGAACGGAGCCCCCTCCCGCCCCGAGCGGCGCCGCGAACGGGAGTCTTCTCTTCTTCCCGCGCGCCGAGTCTTCGATGGCGCGCGCTCTTCAGCGCACCTCAGCTCAGGCCCGCTCGATCACCGCCTTCAGCTTGGAGCGAAGCCGCAGCACCGACTTCGTGTGGATCTGACACACGCGCGACTCCGTGATCCCCAGGATGTTCCCGATCTCTTTCATGTTCAGATCTTCGTAGTAGTAGAGAGAGATCACGAGCCGCTCTTTCTCCGGCAGCGTCGCGATCGTGTCGGCGACCACCGAGCGCATCTCTTGAAGCTTCAGGCTCGCGAACGGATTCTCCGCATTCACGTCCTCGACCACGTCCGCATAGCTGCCGGTGCGGTCGCTGTCCTGACCGCCGCCGCGCAGCTCCTCGAGATTCACCAGCGAGATCCCACGCACCTGATTGATCAGCTCGTGGAACTTGTCGAGCTGCAGCCCTAATGAGTCCGCCACCTCTTCCTCGTTTGCGGAGCGGCCGAGGCGTTGCTCGACGTCTCCGTAAGCGCGTTCGAGGCGGCGGCCCTTCTGTCGGACGCTGCGCGGCACCCAGTCGAGCGAGCGCAGCTGGTCGAGGATCGCGCCCTTGATGCGGAACTCGGCGTATGTCTTGAACTTGCAGTTCTTGTCGGGGTCGTACTTGTCGATCGCGTCCATCAGGCCGATCACGCCGGTGTTATGGAGATCATCGAGATCGATGTGCGAGGGCAGCCGCACGGCGATGCGATTCACGATGTACCGGATCAGCGGCGCGTGCTCGAGCACGATCTGCTCTTTCAGCGTGCCCGGGATCTCGCCGAACTTGTCCTTGGCCACCTTCAGCTGCGCTTCCATGCCTTCCTCCGCCACGTTGTTGCCCTCGCTGTTCCGGGCTTCGCTCGGCTCGCGCCGTGCGAGCGGGCGGGTGCAGAGCAGGGGCCATGCCAAGCGGCAGGGGGGCGCGCTGCGGCCGCACGTGCGCGCGCGGGGCCCGCGGCTAACCCGCGGATTTCTGGAATGAAATTGGGCGCGAGTTGCGGCCGCGCTGCGCGCGCGTGGGCGCAGCCGCGGGCGGCGCGATGCGAAGCAGCCCGGCAAAAGCGTCGAAACGCCGACGCTCGCGCGCGAGCGGAGTTACGAAACCGTCAGGCGGGCTCGTTTCGACTTTGTCCGCGCCCGGCTTGTTTCGACTTGTCCGCGCCGATCCACGACGAGCTAGGACGCGGCGCGGAGTCGGGGCGCGGAGGAGAAGGAGGTTCGCGGTGTGGTCTGAGGTTCGCGCCTACTGATCGGGCGAGAGGCCGTGCTTCTTGATCTTCTCGAGCAGCGTGGTGCGGTTCATCGCGAGCAGCTTCGCGGCCTGATTCTTGTTCCAGCCCGTCTGCTCGAGCGCTTGGCGGATCAGCTCGGCCTCGAAGCGGTCGACGGTCGCGCCGAGCGGTAAGCCGCGGGCCGGCAGCTTCGGCGTCGCAGCCGCCGCAGGCGGAGCGGCGGCGCGCAGCGGAGCCGGCAAGTCGGCAACGCCGATCGAGCCGCCGCCCTTCAGCACGACCAGCCGCTCGATCGTGTTCTCCAGCTCGCGCACGTTGCCGGGCCAATCGTGCGCGCAGAGCAGCTCGAGCGCATCGCGCTCGAGCGAGCAGGCCGGCACGCGGCGCTCTTCCTGGATCTTCTTCAGGAAGTGGCTCACGAGCAGCGGGATGTCGTCCTTGCGACTGCGCAGCGGCGGCGTCTCGATCGGAATCACGTTGAGGCGGTAGAACAGATCCTCGCGGAAGCGCCGCTCGCGGATCGCCACCGCGAGGTCCTGATTGGTCGCCGCGATCACGCGCACGTCGACGCGCTGCGTCTGCGAGGAGCCGACCGGCTCGAAGCTGCGGTCCTGCAGCACGCGCAAAAGCTTCACCTGCAGGCTCGGGCTCATGTCGCCGATCTCATCGAGGAAGATCGTGCCGCCGTGCGCGAGTGTGAAGCGCCCATCGCGCGCGGCGACCGCGTTCGTGAATGCGCCGCGCACGTGGCCGAACAGCTCGCTCTCCAGCAGCTCCTCGGGAATCGCTCCGCAGTTCACCGTGATGAACATGCGCTCGGCGCGCGCGCTGTTGAAGTGGATCGCGCGCGCGACGAGCTCCTTGCCGGTCCCGCTCTCGCCGGTGATCAGCACGGTGGAGTCGGTGTCGGCGACGCGCTCGACGAGGTCGAGCACGCGGCGCAGCGGCTCGCTCGCGCCGACGACTTGGTCGAAGCGGTAGCGGCCCTGGAGCTGGCGCTGCAGCTGGCGATTCTCCGCCTTCAAGCGCCCGTGCTCGATCGCCTGCGCCGCGAGCTTGCGCAGCACGTCGTGCGCGCTCTGCTCGTTGCCCTTGTCGAGGTACCAGTACGCGCCGGCCTGGAGCGCCTCGAGCGAAGACTCGGCGCCGCCGTAGCCGGTGATCACGATGCAGGGGAGATCCGGGTTCACCTCGTGCACCTGGCGCACGAGCTCGTGGCCGCTGATGCCCGGCATCTTCACGTCGCACAGCACGAGGTCGAGCGGCTGCGCGGAGATCAGCGCCAGCGCCTCGCCGCCGTCGCGCGCGCTCGCCACCGCGTAGCCCGCGCGCGAGAGCATTCGCTCGAGCGCGCTGCGATAGAACTCGTTGTCGTCGACTACGAGCACGTGCGGCTTGCGCACTCGAAACCTCACGGGGGGAGTCGTCGGCCCTGACAAGCCGCGCCGCACTGTAGGAGAGGACGTTTGCGTCTCAAGGGCGCGCGTCACGCCTCCGATGGTCAGCGTATGGCAGATGCGGAGCGGTCGCCGGGCGCGCAGCGATCGGGTGGGGTTCTGCTCGTCGACGACGAGCCGCTCTTCCTGCGCGCGCTCGAGCGGATCCTGCATGGCGACGGCCACGCGCTGCACCGCGCCGGCAGCGC
>DASTOI010000578.1:0-4333 GCA_035762585.1 Myxococcota bacterium | reverse complement strand
GCGGCGGCGCGAGCGTCGCGGGCGGCGGCGCGCGCACGGCCGCGATCGGTCCCGCGACGCCCGGCTCCGAGTTCGACGGGGAGCCGGACGACGACGCCGAGCCGCCGCGGCCCGACCGTGACGAGGCGCTGCGCGTGCTCGCCGACCTGGTGACGCTCCAGCCCAAGCAGTCCTGACCGCGCCAGCCTCGCCGGCCTCGGGCGCGATGCGAACTCGCGCGCGGCCCGCGATCATGCGCCGCCGATCTCGCGCGACCGCAGCGCAGCGCGCGGCCCATCCGGAGATTTCGACGATGCAGCTCGACCCCGCCGTCCGTTCGCGCATCGAGGCGCTGATCGCCTCCGAGCGCGTCGTGTTGTTCATGAAGGGCGTGCGCGGCGCGCCGCGCTGCGGCTTCAGCGCGACCGTGTGCCGGATCCTCGACGGCCTGATCCCGAGCTACGCGACGGTCGACGTGCTCGCCGATCCAGCGCTGCGCGAGGGCATCAAGCAGTTCTCGTCGTGGCCGACGATCCCGCAGCTCTACGTCGGCGGTGAGCTCGTCGGCGGCTGCGACATCGTCCAGGAGATGCTCGCCGATGGGTCGCTCTACGCCGCGCTCGGCGTGCCGCAGCCGGAGATCACGCAGCCCGAGATCACGCTCACGGACGCGGCCGCGAAGGCGCTGCGCCAGCTGGCGTCGCGCTCGGCGGGGCCGCTGCACCTCTCGATCGACGCCCAGTTCCAGCACGGCCTCTGGTTCGGTCCGAGCGAGCCGGGCGCGCTCGCGCTCGAGGTGAACGGCATCGCGCTCGAGCTCGATCCGTTTTCGGCAGCGCGCGCGAACGGCCTCACGCTCGACGCCGAGCCGCGCGCGGAGGGCCCCGCGTTCCGGATCGACAATCCGAACGCGCCCAAGAGCGCCGAGGTCCGGCAGATGAGCGCCCGCGAGCTCGCGGAGCGGCTCGCCGCCGGCGAGCGACTCGGGCTGTTCGACGTGCGCACGCCCGACGAGCGCGCGATCGCGCACATCGAGGGCGCGCGGCTGCTCGACGGCGAGCTCGCGGCGCAGCTCGAGCAGCTCGACAAGCGCACGCTGCTGGTGTTCCACTGCCATCACGGCGGCCGCAGCCAGCGCGCGGCCGAGCACTTCGCTTCGCTCGGCTTCACGAACGTCTGGAACCTCGCGGGCGGCATCGACGCCTGGTCGCAAGAAGTCGACGCGAAGGTGCCGCGCTATTAGGAGAGTGAGATGGCGCTGAAGATCCTGTCCTCGCCGCCGCCCGAGCCCGAGGAGATCGCGCGGCGGCTCGCGCAGGCGATCGCCGCGGCGCTGCCGGGCGCCGACGTGGACGTGCAGCTCGGAAGCCCCGGGCACTTCGAGCTCGCGGTGACGTCGAGCGCGCTTGCCGGCCTCTCGCGCGTGAGGCAGCAGCAGGCGGTGTACGCCGCGATCGCGCACCTGATGGCGGGCGACGACGCGCCGGTGCACGCGATCGACCGCATGACGATCCGGACTTCTTAGGGCGCCGGTTCCATGACGCCCCCCGCGCCCCGCCCTGCCGCTCCGCGCAGCGCGCTGAATCGCGACGTCCTGCCGGCGCGGGCGGGCGAGTTTGCGGCGCTGCGCATCGGGCCGCTCGCGGTCTGGCCGCCGGTCGTGCTCGCGCCGATGGCGGGCGTCACCAACGCGCCGTTCCGCACGCTCTGCCGCCGCTTCGGCGCAGGGCTCTACGTGAGCGAGATGATCACCGCGCGCGCGCTGGTCGAAGGCAACGCGAAGTCGCTGCGGCTCGCCGAGTTCGCGCCGGACGAGAAGCCGCGGAGCCTCCAGCTCTACGGCGTCGATCCCATCACGATCGGCGAGGCGGTCGCGCAGCTCGTCGGCGAAGCCCGCGTCGACCACATCGACATGAACTTCGGCTGCCCGGTGCGCAAGGTGACGAGCCGCGGCGGCGGCGCCGCGATCCCGGCGCGGCCGCGGCTACTCGCGCGCATCGTCGCGGCCGCGGTCGCGAACGCGGGCGCGGTTCCAGTCACGATCAAGTTCCGCAGCGGCGTCGATGACTCGCTGCTCACGTATCTCGAGGCGGGCCGCGTCGCGCAGGAGGAAGGCTGCGCGGCGGTCGCGCTGCACGCGCGCACCGCGGCGCAGCTCTACGACGGCGAGGCCGACTGGAACGCGATCGGCGAGCTGAAGCGCGCGGTGACGCGCATCCCGGTGTTAGGGAACGGCGACGTCTGGGAGGCGTGGGACGCACTGCGCATGCTGCGCGCGACCGGCTGCGACGGCGTCGTTGTCGGGCGCGGCTGCCTCGGCCGGCCTTGGCTCTTCCGCGAGCTCGCGCGCGTGTTCGACGGCGCCGAGCCGGAGGCGCCGCCCGCGCTCGGCGCGATCTGCGACATCTTGCTCGAGCACGCCGACTTGCTCGTTCGCCACTTCGGCGAGCGCGCCGGCGTGCGCAGCTTTCGCAAGCACGCGACCTGGTACACGAAGTGCTTCCCGGGCGGCGCGCGGCTGCGCCCCGCGCTCGTGCGCGCCGAATCGCTCGCGCAGCTGCAGGACGCGCTCGCGGGCGTCGACCGCGACGCGCCGTTCCCCGAGCAAGCGCTGCGCGTCGCGCGCGGAAAGCACGGCGGGCGCCAGCGCGTGTCGCTGCCCGAGGGCTGGCTCGCGAATCGCGACGACGCGACGCCGCCCGGCCGCGAGGCGGAGGAAGCGGAGTCCGGCGGGTGAATCTCCGCGCGCCCGAGCCGATCGCGGGGTCAGACCCTGCAAACTTGCGAATCGGCGGGGCGCGGCCGCACGGCTCGGGCGTCGGCTTCGCGCTCGCGGCGCACACGCTGTGGGGCTTCCTGCCGGCGTTCTGGAAGCTGTTCGGCGCGGTCTCGCCGCTGGAAGTGCTCGCGAATCGCGTGCTCTGGTCGCTGCTGTTCACGCTGGCGCTGCTCGCTGCGCTCGGACGGCTCGAAGAGCTGCGCACGGCGCTGCGCTCGCCGCGCGAGCGGAGCGGCCTCGCGGCGGCGAGCGTCTTCATCGCGCTCAACTGGGGGATCTTCATCTGGGCGGTGCAGGCGAACCGCATCGTCGAGACCAGCCTCGGCTACTTCCTGAATCCGTTGATCAACGCGGCGCTCGGCGTCGCGCTGTTCCGCGAACGCCTCGCGCCCGCGCAGCTCGTCGCGCTCGCGCTCGCGACGCTCGGCGTCGGGGCGCAGGTCGTCGCATACGGCGGCGTGCCGTGGGTCGCGCTCGCGCTCGGCGCGACGTTCTCTTGTTACGGCGTCGCCAAGAAACGCACCGCCGTGCCGGCGCTCACGAGCCTCGCGTTCGAGACCGCGGTGCTCGGGCCGCTCGCGCTCGGCTTCCTCGCGTTCGGAACCGCGGCGGCCGGCGGCGCGCTCGCGGACGGGCCGGCCGCGACGCGCGCGCTCCTGCTCGTCTCGGGCCCGCTCACCGCCGCCCCGCTGATCTTCTTCGCCGCAGCCGCTCGCCGGCTGCCATTCACCGTGCTGGGCTTGATCCAATACCTCTCGCCGACGCTCTCGTTGCTGCTCGCGGTGCTCGTCTACGGCGAGCCATTCACGCGCGTCCACGCATTCAGCTTCGCGTGCATCTGGGCCGCGCTCGCGCTGTTCAGCGCGAGCACCTGGCAGCTCCGACGAGCGCTCAGCGCGCCCTGAGCGGCGTTGGATGGCCGAAGAGCCATCCCTGCCCGAACGGAATGCCGAGCTCGCCGAGCATCTCGAGCTCCTCGAGCGTGTCGAGGCCCTCGCCGATGATGCGCGCGCCGATGCCGTCCGCGACGAGCTGCAGCGCCCGTAACAACGACTGCTTCGAGCGGTCGGTGTCGAGGTTCGTGATCAGCGCGCGGTCGACCTTGATGAACTCGGGCTCGAGCTCGATCAGCGCGTGCAGGCTCGCATAGCCGGCGCCCGTGTCGTCGAGCGCGAACTGGAAGCCGAGCTTGCGGTACTCGTCGCGGACCTCGCGGAACGCGCCGAAGTTCCCGATCGACTCCTGCTCGGAGATCTCGAACACGACGTCGCTCGGCGACAGGTTCGAGGCCTCGAGCGTGCGGATGACCCGGTCGGGGCGGAACTGCGGATCGTGGATCGCCGTCGGCCGAACGTTGAGGAACAGGCGCGTGCCGCCGGGCAGACCGGTCGCGCCCTCGAGGCCGCTCTGGCGGCACAGGCAGTCGAGCTCGAAGACGAGGCTCTCGCGCTCGGCGGTGCCGAACAGCACGCCCGGCGAATGGAACTCGCCGCCCTCCGGCCCGCGCGCGAGCGCTTCGTAGCCGTAGACCGTCTTCGTCGCGACCGAGACGATCGGCTCGTAGACGGAGCTCAC